>NZ_KV823482.1:50788-73715 GCF_001815965.1 Corynebacterium sp. HMSC22B11
GCCTGACCCCGGACGAGATCGGCGAATACTCCGGAGAGAAGAAGGAGATCCGCCCCGTGACCATCGCCACCTACCAAGTGGTCACGCGCAAGTCGAAGGGCGAATACCGGGCGCTGGAGCTGTTCGACTCCCGCGACTGGGGCTTAATCATTTACGACGAGGTTCACCTGCTGCCTGCCCCGGTGTTCCGCATGACCTCCGACCTGCAGTCCCGCCGCCGTCTGGGGCTCACCGCCACCCTGGTGCGCGAGGACGGCCGCGAAGGCGACGTATTCAGCCTGATCGGGCCGAAGCGCTATGACGCCCCATGGAAGGACATCGAGGCCTTCCTGGATCGCATGTCCCCCGGCGGTCTCTCGTCCGTTCCCCAGTCCCTGCGGTATTTGATTGACGACGCCACCAGGGCATTCCAGCAGGGCTCCGCCACCGAACCCCACTCGGCTCGTGTCCCGTCTCGCGTGGATACTCCCCAGCGCAACATCATGGACATCACTGGGGACTCCACCGAGATCGCCTCGGAGATCGACGGCGCCGTGGAGGGTTTTCGCCGCGCCCACGACCAGGCCATCGCCGTGGACCCGGCGGACGGCACGAAGGCCTCGGACACCCGGACCTTCCGCTCGCCGCGGGAGATCATGTCCGAGCTGCGCCGCGCCTATACCGCGGGCACACAGGTGCGCCTGCACTACGTGGACTATGCGGGTGCCACCAGCCATGACTGGATCTCCATCGTGATGATGACCCCCTCCACCATCTCCGCGGTGCTCGAATCCACCGGGGAGAGCCTCACGATCCAACCCCACCGCATCGCTGCGGTGGACGTGCCGTGCTAGAGGTTATGACGCAAGTTTATTGAATTCCAGAGAATTTCTGAACATCCGGCGAGCGAAGGAAACGCCCGGCCATTTCCACAGCTGGCTGAGAAGAATCTCCTTCGATTACAAGGGACGCAATCGCCAATTCCCCTGTCGTTCCAGCGAACCAGCCATTGGAAAGCTTGCCATCAATTTCTGCTGTACCAGTCTTTCCGCCAAGTGCACTAAGATCACTCAACGACCTAGCTGAACCGTGGTCAACTGTTGATTTCATCATCGTCCGGAGGCTTTGAATAGTTGTATCGCTGACATGCTGGTCTGCCTGTTTATTCACTACTGTCTGTTCGCCTTGAATGAGCTGTGGAGGAACAAGCAAGCCGCCGTTAGCGACAGTCGATTGCATGAGCGCAATCCCAAATGGACTAGCTAGAACCTCGCCCTGTCCAATAGAAGCCTCCACACGAGGAGGTCCAGCCGGTGTCCGCGGCACCGAACCAGTAAGTGTGGTCATCCCTGGTACGTCGAAGTCGGAGCCAATTCCGAGTTCTAAAGCAGTCCGTTGCAGATCATCTTCTCCCAAACGATCCGAAATGACCGCTTGGGTTGTGTTACATGATTGGGCGAAAGCTTCTTCCAGTCGAACGCTACCTAGATCGAAGTCATGATCGTTGGGAATCTTGCGTCCAGCGACGGTGATATTGCTAGGACAAGGTAGTTCCTCATCCATGCTGACTGCCCCTGCCTCTAGTGCCGCCGCTGTGGTCACAGTTTTGAACGTCGATCCCGGTGGGAATAGCCCGGTGAGTGCGATTGGCCCTTGGTTATTTGCCTTGTCATTTTGTGCAACGGCAAGGACACCTCCTGTTCTAGGATTGAGCACGACTAGAACTGCGGCACGTTGCTCACTGTCCACTGCTTGTTTTGCTGCGCTTTGCAGTGTGTTATCCAGAGTGGTTGCGATTGGCTGAACTCGGCGAGGCGGCTCAGAGGCTACCGTCGTCATACCTTGTGAACTCTCAGCGCGTATCGACCATCCTGAATTAGCATCGAGCACTGACTCCCAATATTTGTTCAATTCAGCATCCAGCGGAGAGTTAAGAGTTTTGGACACGCTTAAGAGACGCCCCTGCTCCACAGTGGAAATTCCCTCAAAGGTCCTAAGTTGCTCTTGTATCTTCCGGAATTCTTCCTGCCTCAAAGTGAGGAGCACGGTGTCTTCATCCTGAGACTCTCCCAAGGTCTGCTCGATCCACTCCTTAGTCGTTGTGGGAGACACTGGTGCAAAAATCTGGGCCAATTCCTGCGCTCTAGAGGCTATATCTTTGCGACCTCGTACCTGAATAACTTTCGTCCAGGTCATATATTCATTGCCCAAGCGATCTTTAATTGGAAGATCGTACTGTTTATCTTCAGCAAAAAAGAGTGCGGAATCATCGCTCAACTGAGCGTCGAAGATCGAAGGCAACCATTGAGGCTTACCATCCTGTCCACTAAGGACGAGCCGACCATTGCTCTCCAACTCCACACCATCTTTGGACCAAGTCACATGAGTATTCTGCTTTCCATTGGAAATATCAGATTTTTCGATGTTGACCTTCACACCATGAAGTGACTGCCGAAATTCATGAAGGGCGCGCTCCGGGTCTGGATGATCCAGATACCGTGCAGCCTTGCTGTCATCTCCCGCGTTGAAAGCTTTGAGAAATACGTCTGAGTCTGATTCCCACGGTAGAGCTGAACAGCTGCTCAACATCACTGCGGAGAGCGAACAGAGTGCAATCACCGACTGACGGAAACGATTGTGCTTAGTCATCATGGGAGTGACGTTAAGTGAGACGCATTGGATGCCACCAATATCACATAATGCAATTGTCTCATTTCATTCACATATAGGCGCTGGTAGAAGTGTGTATTCAAGTGGCAGAAATTCTAACGAAGAGCGTCCACGAGCAGTCTAGCCACTTCGCCAATAGCACCATCGTGAGTACTCATTGCTTGTTCTGGCACCACCTGTTTCAGCATGATGGACACCACAATGGGCTCCTCGCCCTCAACCTGGATAATCGAAGCTTCACCATGGAGAAGTCCTACAGTGCCCGTTTTTCCATAGATATCAACGCCGCTTGGAGGAAAGCCTGAAGGAACACGGTGACGCCACACCTGCAACCCCAAGAGTTCACACATAGATCGACGTACCGCTGCACTATCGTCTTTCCAAACCTGTTCCAAGTCATTAGTTATTTCCGCCAACGAAGAGACTGCAGAAAACGCTATATCTGTACTACTCCCCCCTTGGGATTGAACATATTGACGCAATTGTTTCTCCGCCGTCACTAAGCTATTCCGATCTTGCAAGTCATAATGAGGTGGAAACCGTTTAAGAAATGCTTCTCGAGCCCACGCAGGCAGTAGACGCAAAATCTCGTGGGCGGCCACGTTATCTGACACCGATGCGACTTGTTTCATTAAGTCTCGGAGACTCACGTTCACTGCGTCATCAAAGGCAGCGAACCCATACCCTTCGTAAGTTCCTTTGGACGGTGCAACGTCAACACGAAGACGAGGATCCAGATCACCTCGTTGAATCGCTTCCAAAGTGAGGTGGAGGAGCCGGATTTTATATAAGGATGCCACCGTAATTTTCTCGTCTTGTTTGCGTCCGATAGTCACCCCATCGTGCAGTCGCGATGCACACCACCATCCCTCACACCCCGACCGCGTCAACACGTTTTCCAGGGCCATCTCCATCCGTGCAGTCATTGGTTAATCCTTCGACAAATTCTTTCGGCGACCGCCATGGCCTCGGCGCCATTGTCCATCCCACCTCGGCGAACCACTACATCCACGGAAAAATCGAAACGGGAAGGAAGCTCAATAGCATTGTCAAACTGGTGAAAACCGCGAAATACCAAAGACATCCCCTCCCCTCTTCCAATCAATAAGCCCCTACCTAGAGCATCCTCTGAATCATTAATTTCGCAAGACACACCCGACCGAAATAGCTCTCTCGCCAAACCACTGGCTGCACTTGAATTGTCATTCAGGTTCTCCACCAGCAGATTCAATTGAGACAAGGTCTTATCCAACCTTGAATACCCCGGCGGCACCACTAGATCACGTGACAGAGAAAACTGCCTCGCACTGCGGTGAGTACCCAAGGGAACCGGAGCTTGAACAAGCCCCGCATGAATAGCGCCTTCTTCAACACGGGCAAGAATCTCAACAGAAGGCAGTGACGACAAAACTACTCCATCATGCTGCTGTGCCTTTGCTGCAATACGCGATCCTATCTCGCTTGGAAGCGCACTACTGATGGCCAAACGAAACCCGCTTTGCGCACCACTTCGGATACCGTCAATCATCGAATGCATAGTCTGAAGATCGCGATTAATCACCCGGGCATATGGAAGCAAGGTCAACCCTGCCTCGGTTAGTTTCACTTCCCCCGCCCCTCGGATAAATAGCGGTGTACCTACACCAGCTTCTAAGCGCTTAATGGCATTGGAGACAGGCGGCTGACTCACTCCCAGTCGCGCTGCCGCCGCTGTAAAACTACCGGTCTCCGCTAAAGCCACGAAATACTGCCATTGGCGCAGATTTCCCGTCTGAGCAATCATGGGTCTCAGCATAGTGGAGCACGAGTGTTCGCACCACTGCAGCGTAAAATGATGTCTTTGGCTTGAGCAACACCGTCGCGGTGGCGTCGATAAACAAAAAGGAAGTGACACACAGCGTGGGCATTGGAAACGGACCGCTCATTGTGCAGTCGGATAAGACCGTGCTGCTGGAAATCGACCACGAACAGGCGCAGGAGGCACGCAACGCGCTGGCCCCGTTCGCGGAACTGGAGCGCGCCCCAGAGCACGTGCACACCTACCGCATCACCCCGCTGGCTCTGTGGAACGCCCGCGCCGCCGGCCACGACGCCGAGCAGGTCGTCCACGTACTGGAGGAGTACAGCCGCTTCCCCGTCCCCCAACCCCTGCTGATCGACATCGCGGAGACGATGGACCGCTATGGTCGGCTCACCTTGGTCAAGCACCCCGCACACGGCCTGGTGATCGAGTCCCGGGACGCCGCCGTCCTGGCGGAGATCCAACGACACCGGAAGATCAAGCCGATGCTGGGCGAGCAGATCGACGCGGACACCGTCATCGTCCACCCCTCCGAGCGTGGCCGGCTCAAACAGGAACTGCTGAAGGTTGGCTGGCCGGCAGAGGACGAGGCCGGTTACGTGGACGGCGAGGCGCACCCGATCGACCTGTCCACGGAGCATGAGGACTGGGAGCTGCGCGACTACCAGCAGCTCGCCGCGGACAGCTTCTGGGAGGGTGGCTCCGGCGTCGTCGTCCTGCCCTGTGGTGCTGGTAAGACGATGGTGGGCGCGGCCGCGATGTCCAAGGCGAAGGCCACGACCCTGATCCTCGTGACGAACACCGTGGCGGGCCGCCAGTGGCGCGACGAACTGCTGCGCCGCACGAGCCTGACCCCGGACGAGATCGGCGAATACTCCGGCGAGAAGAAGGAGATCCGCCCCGTCACCATCGCCACGTACCAGGTGGTCACGCGGAAGACGAAGGGCGAATTCCGCGCGCTGGAGCTGTTCGACTCCCGCGACTGGGGGCTGATCATTTACGACGAGGTTCACTTGCTGCCCGCGCCGGTGTTCCGCATGACCTCCGACCTGCAGTCCCGCCGCCGTCTGGGTTTGACGGCGACGCTGGTGCGCGAGGACGGTCGGGAGGGCGATGTGTTCAGCCTCATCGGCCCGAAGCGCTACGACGCGCCGTGGAAGGACATCGAGGCCCAGGGGTGGATCGCGCCGGCAGACTGTACTGAGGTGCGCGTGCAGCTCAGCGAATCCGAACGGATGGTGTATGCGACCGCCGAGCAGGCCGATAAGTACCGGCTAGCGGCCACCACCCCGGCGAAGAACCGCGTGGTCAAGAAGCTGCTCGCGATGCACCCGGAGGAGCCTGGTCTGATCATCGGCGCCTACGTGGACCAGCTGGAGGAGATCGCCGAGGAGCTGGATGTGCCGGTCATCGACGGCAAGACCAGCACCGCGAAGCGGGAAAAGCTCTATCAGCAGTTCCGGGATGGGGAGATCACGACGCTGGCGGTGTCTAAGGTCGCGAACTTCTCGATCGACCTCCCGGGGGCTAGCGTGGCGATCCAGATCTCGGGCACGTTTGGTTCCCGGCAGGAGGAAGCGCAGCGCTTGGGTCGCATTCTGCGGCCGAAGCCGGATGGTGGTGGCGCCTTTTTCTATACCGTTGTCACGCGGGATACGCTCGATGCTGACTACGCAGCCCACCGCATGCGTTTCCTCGCGGAGCAGGGTTATGGCTACGGCATCATGGATGCGGCGGACCTGCCGGATCCGGTGGAAAATAATTAATAAGGAAGGCACATTTCAGCAATGACTGAGTTTCATGTCCCCGTCGAGGAGGACTACGCGCGGAAGCACAATGAGTTCTTCCGAGATGCGAAGCGCCTGCAGATTTCCGCCGCGATCCTGGGCGCACTGATGTTTGTAATCATCGCCATCCTGGTGGCCGTCAATGGTTGGCAGGGGCGCACGATCGGGTTCACGATCTCGCTGGGTATCTTCGGCGCCCTGTGCTGGATCATCATCCCCGCACTCCCGAAGGCGATGGGCAGCCCGCAGCAGTATTACGACATGTACCAGCTGGCCCCGGCAGTCATCGCGAAGGTCAATCCGCGCGACATGGTGCTGCTCTCTCTGGTGGACGCCAGCACGAAGTCGAAGGCCAACCCGGGTCCGAACCTGATCGAGCCAGCACTGGCCGCCCGCACGGTGACCTCCATCCCCGGGGTGCCGCGCGAGGTCGGGGCTCGGGTGCCGTCGATGGCGGTGACGGGTGCACAGCGTTCCCGTCGCTCAGAGCTCTTCCAGGAGGTTCTGCCGATGCCGGTGGCCTGGGGAACCAGCGACGAGAAGGTGTGGAAGGACGCCGAGCGGGCGATCCCGTCTAATCAGTGGCGCCGCCTGGAGGGGCTGATTGACCGCTGGGAGGAAGTCCAGAAGGACCGCCACAGCCTCGTGGTTTTGCGCGACGAACGCAAATAGGCTATAAACACCCTCAACAACGGGATGCAAAGTCCCAGCGGGAGCGGGTCATCCTGCCCCCGCACAGCCCCTCACCACCCCGCCATATCCGGTGGGCACACCCTGAGCCCCGAAAGCCCTGGTGCCATGACCCCCAACGATCGCCTCGTTGACCTCGCCGCCGAGACGCGCGAATCGATCCGCTCCAGCGTCCACATGCTCCGCCGCGTCGATCACGCCTCTGGCCTCACCACCTCTCAACTCGCCACACTGACCGCGCTGGAAGACGGCCCGCTAACAATGTCCGAGCTCGCGGAGATTAAGGACGTCGCCCAGCCGACAATGAGCCAGCACGTCTCCCGCCTGGAGGGATGGGGACACGTGCGTCGCGTCTCGACGCCGGAGGACGGACGCATCGTCCGCGTCGAACTCACCCAGCACGGCAAAGAGGTCGCGGACAAGGCCAACCGCGCCCGCGACGAGGTGGTTGCCGCAGCCCTCGAGCAGCTCTCCGAGGAGCAGCATGCGGCTCTTCAGGAAGGAATCACCATCCTTCGCGGGCTTGCCGAACAACTCCTCAAGTCTGACCAGGGCAAGTAGCCCGTAGCCGGCAACAGCTCGCCAGCGACTCATCAGCAGCGCACGGGGTAGAACCCCCGAGAAGCAGCATTTAGCTTCGCCAGAAACGTGACGCAGCGTACACTCGAGGTACTGTTCAACAATTTCTGGAGGAGCTGATCCTTTTGACCTCCGCACAGTTCATCGACTTAAACGCCGATCTCGGAGAATCAAACGCCGGCAACCCGGTGGGTGACGACGCCGCCATGATCTGCGTCGTCTCCTCTGCGAACACCGCCTGCGGCTTCCACGCCGGCGACCCGCACGACATCGCCCAGACCCTCGAGGCTGCCGCCGAGCGCGGCGTGACCATCGGAGCCCACGTCGGCTACCGCGACAAGCCCGGCTTCGGCCGCCGCTTCATCGACTACGCTCCCGCCGAGCTTGCAGACGAGGTGCTGTACCAAATCGGCGCCCTCGACGCACTGGCCCGTTCCCACGGCACCAAGGTCTCCTACGTCAAGCCCCACGGCGCGCTCTACAACACGATCGTGCACCACGAGGCCCAGGCCCAGGCCGTCGTCGACGGAGTGAAGGCCTTCGGCGACCTGCCCCTGCTGCTGCTCCCCGGCTCCATCGCGATCGAGAAGGCCGAGGCCGCCGGGCTGCGCGCCGTCCGTGAGGCCTTTGCTGACCGCAATTACAACCCGGACGGCACCCTGGTCTCCCGCCGCGAGTCCAACGCCGTCCTCCACGACCCGGACGCCGTGGCCGAGCGCGTCCTCCGCCTCGCCACCGAGGGCACGCTCACCGCAGTGGACGGCAGCGAGATCAGCATCGGAGCCGAATCCGTATGCATCCACGGGGACTCCCCCGGCGCGGTCGCCATGGCCGAGCACATCGCTGCCAGCCTGGATAGCGAAGGCATTGCTGTGAGGTCCTTCCTATGACCGACGCACCACTGACGCCTCGAACCATCCACCGGGCGGGAACGCGTGCCCTCCTGGTCGACCTCCCCGAGCTCGCAGAGGTCATGACCTGGCACGCAGCGCTGACGGCTCAGCCACTGGCCGGGCAGACCTCGGCCATCGCCGCCGCCCGCACCGTGCTGCTGGAGTTCGCCACCCCGCGTGATGCCCAGCGTGCGGTGGAAACGCTGGCCGGGTTCTCCCCCGCTGCCGCTGGCCAAACCACCCCACGTGAGGTCACGATCGACGTGATCTATGACGGCGAGGACCTGGCCAGCACCGCCGAGCACCTGAGCATCAGCACCGAGGAACTCATCAACCGCCACACCAGCCAGGCGTGGATGGCCGCCTTCGGTGGCTTCGCGCCCGGCTTCACCTACTGCGTGCCTGCCGACGCCAGCACCAGCGAGGGGGCCGAGAACTTCGAGTGGAACGTGCCCCGGCGCGCCAACCCCCGCACCGCGGTGCCCGCGGGTGCGGTCGGCCTGGCCGGCGAGTTCTCCGCCGTCTACCCGCGCCAGTCCCCCGGTGGCTGGCAGCTGCTCGGCCACACCAAGACCCCCATGTGGGACCCAAGCGCCGAACACCCGGCGTTGCTGAACCCCGGCGATATCGTGCGTTACCGCGCGGTCCGCGCCGAGGCCAGCGGCGCGGCGTCCTCGAATGCGGGGTCCGGCAAGGCGGCCTCCCAGCACAGCCGCACCCCGGCGGCCATCCTTGGTCGCCCGGTCGCGACCCTCACGGACGCCGGCCTGCTCAGCCTCGTGCAGGACCGCGGCCGCCCGGGCCACGGTGATATTGGCGTGACCCGATCCGGCGCGCTCGACCGAGCCAGCGCCCGCGCAGCCAACGCCGCGGTGGGTAACCGCTCCAGCGCCGCCGTCATTGAGAACATCGGCGGACTGCGCATCACCGCGAACGTGGACACCGTCCTCGCGGTCACCGGTGCAGAGGCCACGGTGGAGGTCAGCACCCGCAGTGGCCACAAGGCGACTAAGGCCCTCGCACAGCCGATCGGGCTGCTCGCGGGCGAGGAGCTCGCCGTGCGCCCCACCGGCACCGGGGCCCGCAACTACGTGGCGATCCGCGGCGGGCTCGCCACGGATACCGTCCTCGATTCCGCCGCGAGCGACGTCCTATCCGGTATGGGACCGGCACCACTCGCGGACGGCGACCTGCTCAAGGCCGGGCGAGCCACGCGCACCGCGGTGGACCCCACCATCCTCAACCCGGCGGACAGCACGAACGCCACAACCCTGCGCTGCGTCCTCGGCCCCCGCGACGACTGGTTCGCCGAACAGACCGTGCGGGACTTCCTCAGCACGACCTGGGAGGTTTCCGGCCAGTCCAACCGCATCGGACTGCGCATGACCGGCCCCGAGGGTGCCGAGCTGACCCGCGACCGCGAGGAGGAGCTGGCCAGCGAAGGCATGCTGCCCGGCTCCATTCAGGTCCCGCCCAATGGCCTGCCCGTGCTCTTCCTCGCCGACCACCCCGTCACCGGCGGGTACCCCGTCATCGCGACGGTCATCCCAGAGGACATGGACGCCGCCGGTCAGCTCCCGCCCGGCAGCACCGTCACCTTCCGTGCCGTCGACCCCGACACGCTGGCAGAACTGCCGATCAACCCCACCGACCAGAACACCGATACCCAGGAGGAAGAACAGTGAGCACCTTCTACAACGAACAACCGACCCCAGCCCTGCCGCTGAAGAAGGTCCTCATCGCCAACCGCGGCGAGATCGCCGTGCGCATCGCGCGCGCCGCCCGCGACCTGGGCATCGAATCGGTCGCGGTGTACTCCGACGCGGATGCAGATAACCAGCACCCCGTCTTCGCGGACGAGGCCTACCCGCTGCGTGGGGAGTCCGCCGCCGATACCTACATGAACATCCCGGCGCTGCTGGACATCGCGGCCCGCAGCGGCGCGGACTGCGTGCACCCGGGCTACGGCTTCCTCGCCGAGAACGCGGACTTCGCCCGCGCCGTGCAGGACGCCGGGCTGGTGTGGGTCGGCCCCTCCCCGGAGGCCATCGAGACCCTGGGCGATAAGGTCGCGGCCCGCCAGCTGGCCACCAAGGTCGGCGCCCCGCTGGCCCCCGGCACCGACCAGCCGATCGAGAGCTGGGAGGAGGCCCGGGACTTCGCCGCCGAGCACGGCATGCCGATCGCCATCAAGGCGGCCTTCGGTGGCGGTGGCCGTGGACTGAAGGTCGTGCACGAGGAAGCGGACATCGAGGAGGGCTTCGCCTCCGCGGGCCGCGAGGCCAAGGCTGCCTTCGGTCGCGGCGAGTGCTACGTGGAGAAGTTCCTCACCAAGCCGCGCCACGTCGAGGCGCAGGTGCTGGCGGATACCCACGGCAACGTCCACATCGTCGGCACCCGCGACTGCTCCGTGCAGCGCCGCTTCCAGAAGCTCGTCGAGGAGGCCCCGGCGCCGTTCCTGGCGGATGAGCAGAACACCTCCATCTACGAGGGTGCCCGCGAGATCTGCCGCGAGGCTGGCTACACCGGCGCCGGCACGGTGGAGTTCATCGTCGCCGAGGACGGCACCGTCTCCTTCCTCGAGGTCAACACCCGCGTCCAGGTTGAGCACCCAGTCACCGAGGTGGTCTCCGGGGTGGACATCGTCCAGGAGCAGTTCCGCATCGCCGCTGGCCTGGAGCTCTCCTTCGACGCCGACCCCGCCCCGACCGGCCACGCCTTCGAGTTCCGCATCAATGCCGAGGACGCCGCGAACGGCTTCGTCCCCTGCCCGGGTCTGGTCCGGACCTTCGAGCCGCCGACCGGCCCCGGCGTCCGCGTGGATACCGGCGTGCGCTCCGGGTCCACCATCCCAGGCAGCTACGACTCGCTGATCGCGAAGCTCATCGTGTGGGGCCCGAACCGCCAGGTGGCGCTGCGCCGCTCCGAGGAGGCGCTGCGGGACCTGAAGATCGAGGGCGTGCGCACGGTCATCCCGTTCCACAAGGACATCATCCACCACCCGGCCTTCGCCGAGGATCACCTGGATGTGTACACGGACTGGGTGGATAAGGAGTACGTCCCGGGCTTCGGGGATGGCAACACCGACGTGGAAGCCGCGTACACGGAGCGCACGGAGGTCAACATCGAGATCGACGGCAAGCTGCACCGGGTGGGCCTGCCGATGAGCGTGCTCTCCGGGCTGGGCGCTGCCCCGGCGCAGGGGTCAGCTGGCGCAGAGGGCGCAGCAGCGAAGACCTCCGCCGGTTCCGCTGCCTCCGAGCCTGCGGGCGCGGATGCGATCACCTCCCCTTATGCCGGTGTGCTCATCAGCTGGAAGGTCGAGGACGGCGCTGAGGTCGCGGAGGGCGACACTGTGGCGATCATCGAGGCGATGAAGATGGAGTCCCCGGTCAAGGCGCCGGCTGCGGGCACGCTGCACCGCTCCGACATCGCCGAGGGAGACTCTGTGGCCCAGGGCGAGGTCCTGGCCCGCATCAGCTAGAGCCCTAGAGCGAGCTGACCGCGGCGTGCCGCCGGAGCCAGCCCCTCCCCTCGCGCGGAGGCCCCACGGGTATTGACTCGCCCCGTGGGGCCTCTTCCTACGCACTGAGCCTATGCGCTGGGCGGCTCCTTAACTGCGTCCTGGCTTCGTGCATGGCAGCAGCGTTGCCTAGGATTGTTCATCATGAGGTCCCAAACGGTCGCCAATCAACTCCGCCAGGAGATCTCCCGCGGGCGCTATCAGCCCGGGGAAAAGCTCAACGAGGTGCAGCTCGCTGAGCACCTGGACGTGTCCCGTAATACCCTGCGCGAAGGCTTCGCCGAGCTCGCGAGCCAGGGCCTGGTGACCCGAATCCACCACCGCGGCGTATTCATCGCCAAGCCCACGGTAGCGGATGTCGCGGACTTCTATACCGCCCGCGCGTTCATCGAGCCGAACGCGCTGCGCACCGCGGATGTGGACGTCCCCCGCCTCTCGACGATCGTCGCCGCGGCGGAACAGGCCCTCGAGGAGGGTGACCTGGCGAAGGTCGCGGACGCGAACCAGCGCTTCCACCGGGTGATCGTCGCCGGGGTGGGTTCTTCGATGGTCGAGGACATGATGGACCGCATTCTCGCGCTGATGCGCCTGGCCTTCCTCCAGGTCCTGGAGGCGGAGCCCGAATTTCACGCCCCGTTCGTGGCGAAGAATCGCGAAATCATGGACGCCCTCGAGCGGATGGACTTCGACGAGGCCGCGGACATCCTGGAGGACTCGCTAGTCTCCACCCCCACCGCGGTGCAGAAGTACCTCGCCCACTAACCCCCTGGGCGACAACGCGCGGTTTAGGGAACCTGGTACTGCAGGTCGCGGGCGTCGGTGACCAGCATGTGTCCCGGCGCGTGGGCGATCGCCAGGCTGGGCTTGGTCTCCATCACCGCGGCCTGCGGGGTCACACCACAGGCCCAGAACACCGGGATGTGCCCGTCCGGGATCTCGACGGCGTCGCCGTAGTCAGGGGACGCAAGGTCGCTAATACCGATCGCGGCGGGGTCCCCCACGTGCACCGGCGCACCGTGGACCGCCGGGTAGCGGGAGGTCACGCGGACGGCGTCCGCAATCTGGGACGCCGGGATCGGCCGCATCGAGACGACCAGGGGACCGTGGAACCTCCCCGCGGGGGCGGTCGGGATCGACGTCTTGTACATCGGTACGTTGCGTCCCTGTTCGATGTGGGCGACCGGAATGCCGTTATCCAGCAGGGCACCTTCGAAGGTGAATGAGCAGCCGATGAGGAAGCTGACGAGGTCGTCGCGCCAGAACTCGGTGACATCCGGGTACTCGCCTGCCAGCTCACCGTCGCGGTAGACGCGGTACTTCGGGATGTCGGTGCGGATGTCCCCATCGGGCAGCAGCTCGGAGTTCAGCTGACCCGGCTCGAGCACCCCGAGGATGGGGCAGGGCTTGGGGTTGCGCTGGGCAAAAAGCAGGAAGTCGAAGGCGTACTCCTTCGGCAGGACCATGAGGTTGGCCTGCGCGTAACCATCCGAGTAACCGGTGGTCGGCACGGCGAGTCCCTCGCGGAAGGCAGCGCGGGCAGCTGCCGGCGACATCTCGTGCGTGCTGGTACTCATCTCGACCTCCTCCTCGCCTAGGCCCACATGGCGACGATCCCGGAGAGGGAGCGCCAGCCGAGCCAGAGGGTCAGCAGCCAGGTGATCGCACCAATGGACCACAGCCACACCGGGTACTTGTAGCCCTTCAGCAGGTCGCGGCGACGCCAGGCCACCCACAGCACCACGCCGAAGCCGATCGGCAGGATCAGGCCGTTGAACGCACCGGCGAAGATCAGCAGCTTCTGCGGCGCCTGGTTCAGGATGACGTAGGCGACGGCACAGACCAGGATGAATGCGAGGGTCAGCAGGTTGCGGGTGCGCGGTGCGATCTTCTGCGTGGTCACGAAGCTCACGGAGGTGAAGGACGCGCCGATGACGGAGGTCAGGCCGGCGGCCCACAGGACGATGCCGAAGAAGCGGACGCCGATCTCGCCGGCGGCGGCGCGGAAGGCATCGGCGGCGATGTTGTCGCCGGACAGGGCCACACCGGAAGCGACGACGCCGAAGATGGCGAGGAAGAGCAGGGTGCGCATCACGCCGGTGACGAGGATGCCGGTGACGGAGACGCGGGTGATGTCCTTGGCGTGCTCCGGGCCGGTCAGGCCGGAGTCGATGAGGCGGTGGGCGCCGGAGAAGGTGATGTAGCCGCCAACCGTTCCGCCGATGAGGGTGGTGATGATGACGAAGTCGATCTGATCCGGAACCACGGTCTGCTTCAGCGCCTCACCGACGGGTGGGGCGGATACGATGGCCACGTAGATCATCAGCAGGATCATCAGGGCACCGAGGATCACGACGATGCGGTCCAGAGCTGCACCAGCCCACTTAGAGAGGAAGACCAGGGCGGCGACCAGCGCCGAGATCGCACCACCGATGATGGGATCTATGCCGAGCATTGCGTTCGTGCCGAGGCCCGCGCCACCGATGTTGCCGATGTTGAAGATCAGGCCGCCCACGAAGACGAACGCGCCCATGACCCAGCCGAGGCCTGGGACGACCGCGTTGCCGAGCTCATTGGCTCGCATCCCGGAGACACCGAGGACGCGCCAGACGTTCAGCTGGATGGCGATGTCCACGAGGATCGACACCAGGATCGCGAAGGCGAAGGCGGCGCCCAGCTGGACGGTGAACACGCTGGTCTGCGTGATGAAGCCTGGGCCGATGGCGCTGGTGGCCATCAGGAACATGGCACCCATAGTGGTTGCGCGGGTGGCCCGTCGCTTTGCCTTAGCGGCCTTGGCGTCAGTGCTGTCCACTGGGGTAGAGGCTGCTCCTGGCTGTGTTTCAGCCTGGTTGGGATTCGTGGTCATAGTCGCACCTTTCCATCAGTGATTTAGGTCACTTTATAGGATTGTTCAACGAAGACCAAGGGCGGGGGTAATGTCACTCTCCCCACGTCGGGTTACTGATGGCACCCGATAGACGACCGGGCACCTAACAAGCAGCCTGCACAAACCCCCGGGCAGGAAACAGCGCCGCGCCGCTACCGCGCTCCTACCGCAACGTGCAGCGCTCGACGCTTAGCAGCGGGCTAGCCACTGCCCTGCCGCGCTCACCCGCTCGCGCCACACGGTCGGCGGAGCGATGATGTGCTCACTCAGGAACTCCTGGGTGTCGACCTCGGAGAAAACGGACTTCGCGAAGCTCGCCGCGCGCTCCGCCGGGGTGGCGCGCGAGTCCTCGCTGGCAATAGAAAGCAGTGCCGGAATACCCAGCTTCTCCCCCTCCAGTTCCTCCAGCGGGCCCGCGATACGTGGGCTCAGCGCCGCCACCCACGCCGCTTCGCGCAGGGCCTGGGCTGCAGCGACCAATCCGGAGCCGAATGCCACGATTCCGGCCCGAGCCTCATCGCAGCCCAGGGCCTCGGCGCTGCCGCGCACGGCGTCGAAGGCCTGTCCCACGGCCGCGACCGTCGCCTCCCAGCCCCGCGCGCCATCGCCGCCAGCCAGGGGCAGCGGATAGGTCAGATCCACGATGGTGACGCCGGACTGCTGGGCCAGCGCTGCGAACAACGGCTGCCAGAGCTGCTCGTGCGCCTGCTGATCACCGAACCAGCCCGGCCCACCGTGCAGAGAGATCGCGAGCGCACCGGTGGGCTCGTCCGGGCGCAGCACCGTCGCGCCCACGCCCTGCGGAAGCTCGGCGACGCCAGGTTGCCCCACCGGCCACGCCGCGGAGCTAATACCTTCCCGGCAGAACGCCACGTGCGGCATCGCGTGATCCAGACCTGCGCCCAACACCAGCTGGCTGCTGTGAGTCAGCAAGTCCGGGACCTTCGACCACATGCGCTCCGTGGCCGCTGTAAGTTCCTGCGGAACCGGCTGACCCTGCTGCGTGTATTCCGCCCCTTCGTCGGTCGTCAGCGAGCGGAAGATCTCCGGGTAGTTGTCCTCGAAGAAGTTATTGAGCTGCACCAGCTGCTCGGCAGGGGTCAGCGGCTCCACGCCTTCCTGCACATCGCGGTGTGCCCCCGGCAGGCTCGCGATATCGGAGTTCGGGGTGGCCCCCAGGGTCTTGGCGTTTTGATCAGTGCTGTTCTTCTCACCATCGGTCATGCCTTCGATCTTAGTTCCCCTCCCAGACACGGCTCTGGTCGCGGCACAGGCATGGCCCGGCGGTCTACCAGCCCCACTCATTCAGGCCGTCTCCCGGCATAGATACACTGGGCAACACCCACAGCCAGTGGCAACGCTGGCCCCACGACCAAGGAAAGCGAAAACAGACGATGAGCGTCAACATCAAAACCACGCACGTCGGCAGCCTGCCGCGTACGAAGGAACTACTCGAGGTCAATAACAAGTTCGCCGCCGGCGAGATCGAGCGTGAGGACTTCCTGGGCATCCTGCAGGAGTCCATCGACAAGGTCGTCGCCAAGCAGCACGAGATGGGCGTGAGCATCATCAACGAGGGCGAATACGGCCACGTCACCAGCGGTGCCGTCGACTACGGCGCCTGGTGGAACTACAGCTTCTCCCGCCTGGGTGGGCTGACCATGACCGACGAGGACCGCTGGGCCAACCAGGAGGCTATCCGCTCCGAGCCGGGCAACATCCGCCTGACCAGCTTCGCCGACCGCCGTGACCGCACCCTCTTCCGCGAGGCATACGAGGACCCAGCCTCCGGCATCCTCACCAACCGCGCCTCCGTCGGTAACCCGAAGATCACCGGCCCGATCACCTACATTGGCAAGGAGCAGATCGACACCGACGTCCAGCTGCTGACCAACGCGATGAAGAAGACCGGCGCCACGGAAGGCTTCGTCGCCGCCCTGTCCCCGGGATCCGCGGCCCGCCTGAAGAACGAGTACTACGAGACGGATGAGGACGTCGTCTGGGCCTGTGCCGACGCGATGGCGGAAGAGTACCGCGCCATCACTGACGCCGGCCTGACCGTATCCATCGACGACCCGTCGCTGGCGGAATCCTGGGACCAGATCAACCCGGAGCCGTCCATCGAGGACTACCGGGCATACATCCGCACCCGTGTGGACGCCATCAACCACGCCGTAAAGGATCTGCCGCGCGAGCAGACCCGCCTGCACATCTGCTGGGGTTCCTGGCACGGCCCGCACGTCACCGACGTGCCGTTCGGCGATATCGTCGAGGAGATCCTGCGCGCCGAGGTCGGCGGCTACTCCTTCGAGGGCGCTTCACCACGCCACGCCCACGAGTGGCGTGTCTGGCAGGACCACAAGCTGCCGGAGGGCACCGTGATCTACCCGGGTGTAGTCTCCCACTCCACGAATGTGGTGGAGCACCCGCGCCTGGTCGCGGATCGCATCATTCAGTTCGCTGAGCTCGTCGGCCCGGAGAACGTCATCGCGTCGACGGACTGTGGCCTGGGCGGTCGCCTCCACGAGCAGATCGCATGGGCGAAGCTGCAGTCCCTCGTCGGGGGTGCGGAGATCGCCAGCCGCGAGCTCAACGGCTAAAAGCCCGCAGCGTACGCTGCGGGCTTCGCCGGAGCCGCCGGCCTGCGACCCGCTGGCACTAGCTTCGGCTAGTACTTAGTCCCGGGCGGAGCTGCCCAGGAAGGGCTGGCTGGAACCCAGGAGGCCGTAGCCCTCGGAGGAGGACTGGCTGGAGCCCTGCAGGGAGGACTCGGTGGTGTAGTCGCCACCCTCGCCCTTGACCGGCAGGTCGTTGAAGCGGGCGATAATGAAGTCCAGGCCGTACGGCGCTCCGGTTGCGGCCTGGGCGAGGTGGTTGTACTCGCCGATCGGTGGCATGAAGTCATCCTTGTAGACGACGCTGGCGCCCTTGTTGCGCCAGGTCTTCGCCAGGACCTTCGCCTGGTTGTACTCGACGTTGCGGTCGTAGCGGCCAGAGACAATCATGACTGGGGCCTCGGGCTTGCCGTTACCGATCTTCTGATCCTCCAGGGCCTTCTGCGCATCCGGCATATCCTTGAGCAGCTCGGTCAGGGAGCGGCCGTCCTTGGTCCAGTTGCGGGTCTCCTGGTGGCCGAAGTTATCCATGATCTCGTCGGTGCACATCTCGGCGGTGGCGGCAAGGGCCTTCTCACCCTCCTCGTTGAGGTGCTCCTCCAGCAGCGGACGCAGCTCCGGGTAGCGGGCCAGCATGCCGTTGATGGTGAAGCCGATTGCGCCCATCAGGTCGGAGCCGTCGATATTCTGCTGCACGGCGTTCAGGTCTGCCGGTGGCGCGGAGGCGTAGGCACCCGCGACGTCGAGGTCCTTGCCGTAGTTCGGGGCCTCCTCGACGGCCGCGGTGGACGCGCCGCCACCCTGGGAGTGGCCGTAGAAGGCGACCTTCCCGAACTTCCCGCCATTCTTCTCGACGATGTTGCGCGCCGCGCGGCCCGCGTCGATCATCGCGTGGGCCTGGTCGAGGCGGTTCATGTAGGTGTGAACCTCGTCGGTGCCCATGCCGATGTAGTCGGTGACGATGACGCGCACGCCGTACTTGGCGAACGCGACGTCGTAGATACCCTCGAGGTTGACACCACGCCCGCTCTGGACCGGGTCCTGGAGGTTGTGCAGCGGCCAGTTGCGGGTCGGGGCGCACTTATCGCCTTGGCCGACGGTGCCGCGGCCGATAATGACGGTCGGGCGCTCGCCCTTACCCTTCCACTCGGCGCGCGGCTCCATGATGTAGCCAGTCACCGGGGTGAGCTCGCCGTGTGCGTTGGTGGTGGTGTACATGATGCGGTCGACGGTCTTCGGGACGTAGCCCTTCATGCCCCGCGGTGCGGGGTTATAAGGCACAGTCTCGGTCTTGAGGATCTCACCCGGAGTGGTCGTGGTGACGCCATCAGTGTCGTAGAAGGCGTCATGATCGCCCTGCTCCGGCGCCTTCCCCGTGCCGGAGGAACCGAGGGCCCCGCCCTCGCTGGAACCAACGGAGGACAGCGTTGCGCCGAAATCCTGGTCCTTCGAGGAGGATTCGTCAGCGTGCGCGACGAACCCGGCCCCTGCGATCAGAGTGGTGGAAAGAATACTGGTGGCAATGAAAGATGCGGAACGAGCTCGCCACGGCCGTCCCCCTCGTGTGATCTTCGTCATAGGAGGGATTAAACATCACACGTTGGTAATTTGTTGGCAAAACGAGGTAATTGCTTTAGGAAAACTATATTTGCGCTGGTAGTGCCCCGTCCCAAACATGACCGTGGGCTGCCAGCCACCCCCCCACAGTGGCGGCCGGCTTTCCCTAATCCGCGATGGCCTCCAGCGGAGGGGTACGACCCGCCTTGATCGCGGGCCAGGCGGCGGCAACCACGCCCACGAGCGCGGAGCCAAGGAGCATAAGCACCAGTTGCAGCCACGGGACGGCGAGTTCTTCCAGCCCCTCCCCCGCGAGGACCGTGACGAAAGCCCAGCCCAGGCCGAGCCCGATGAGGACACCAACGATCGCCCCATACACCGCGATCTGCACGGCCTCCAGGGTGATCATGCGGCGGATCTGGCCGCGCATCGTGCCGATCGCGCGAAGCATACCGATCTCCTGGCGCCTCTCGATCACGTTCAATGCCAGCGTGTTCACGATCCCGAGGATGGCCACGATGATGGCTAGCGCCAGCAGCGCGTAGAGGATGTTGAGCATCTGGTCGACCATGACGGCAGCCTCACCCGAAGCCTCCGCTGGGGTGAGGACCTGTACCACGATGTAGTCCTTGGTTGCCTCCCGAAGCGCTTCTTGAAGCTCGCCCGGAGCGCTGTGGTCACCACCGCCCTCCCCCGGCACCGCTGTGACCATAAGGGCCATGATTTGGCCGGGCCACTGCCCCTGAGCGGAGGGCTGCACGCTCTCCACTCCGGCCCGGCTCAACACGTAGGGGCCGAGCGCCTGATTGGGCTCGTAGGTGCCGAGCAGAGGGAGTTTCTTTCCAGCCGAAACCTTGCCGAGGTGGGCTGGGTAGCTTTCGCCGACCTTCCAGCCGTGGGAGGCGGCGGTCTTGGTATCCGCGATGAAGCCCTCTTCCGCGAGATCTGTTGTGCCCTCGACGGTCTCGACCACGATGCCGTCGTTGGGGTTACCCCCGTAGTAGTTCGCGAAGGGCTGCCCGGCGAAAGCGCCGATGCCCTCGATGTTCACGAGGGAGCTGCCCATCACTCCGACGGTACCCACCCCCGGGGTCTCCTGCACCGCACCAACGGCACCGTTGGGGACGGGGAAGCCGCTATTCGACGGACCCGTCGCCACGAAGTCGGCCTTCACTGCGGTTTCGGTCACCTCGGCCACGGAGGCCTTCATCGACGCTCCCAGCATCCCGACGGCTCCGACGAGCGCCAGTCCCAGGGTGAGGGCGAAGGCGGTGGTGGCGGTGCGCCGTGGGTTCCGGGCGGAGTTCTTCCGCGCGAGTGCGCCGACGGTGCCGAAAGGCAGCCCAACAACCCGGCCGATCGCTGGCACAGCGCGACGCGCGACCGCCGGTGAAGCCAGGAACGTCCCCAGGATGACAAGGACCGCAGCGACCCCGACCAGAATGGCCCGCGTCTTCGTGCTCCAGCCGTCGCCGAGCGCCCCGGCGAGGGCAATAGCGACACCGACCGCGAAGGCGAGCCCTCCGGCAATGGTGCGCCCCACCAGGGAGCTGGAGCTGCTGGCGTCACCGGAACGCATGGCCTCGACGGGGCGAGTGGCCCCTGCACTGCGGGCGGGTGCCCACGCACTGAGGATGGTGACGAGCACTCCGACGATCATGGGGAGCGCGACCGCCAAAGGTGTCAGGACGATCCCGCCCGCAGGGAGCCCCGCACCAGTGCTTTCGAGAACCGCATAGATGGCCTTCACTAGCCCCATTCCGGCAAGCACACCGAGAGCCGAGCCGACAACACCCACGACCGCCGCCTCGAGAACCACAGAGGAAGTGAGTTGGCCACGGGAAACACCTAGGGCGCGGAGTAGAGCGAATTCCCGCATCCGCTGCGCCACGATCATCGAGAAGGTGTTCGCGATGATGAAGGTTCCCACCAGCAGCCCCACGAGCCCGAAGGCGACCAGGAAGTAGCTGACGAAGCTAAGCGCCTTCGAGATCTCAGCGGAAAGCTCCTCGGAGACTTCCTCCCCCGTCTGGACGATGTAGGGGAACTCGGTGGCCAAACTATCGACAAGCTCCTCAGCGGTGGTGCCGGGGGCCGCGCCGACGTAAAGGGTGCGTGGCTCCCCGGACTGGAGGAATTTTTCCTTAAAGGTGTCGGCGGCAACTGATAGCCCGATGAAGCCGCCGGTTTCGATATCGGAATCGTAAATACCGGTGACGGTGACCTCGTCCTGCGCCCGCGACGTGACGACCTTCAGCCGGTCCCCAACCTTGATGCCATGGGCCTCCGCGGCGGTGGCGTTGATCGCCACGTCACCAGTGTCTGTGGGCGCGGCGCCATCGACGATATGAGTCTCGCCTTTAACCGATTCTTCGCCGTTGTAGAAGGGCTGCAGCATCGTTGGCGCAGGGGCGGAGTTCAAAGTCTCGCCGTTTTCCCTGGCGGCGACTGCTTGCACCTGGTCAGCGATATTCACCTGGCTGACTTGGGGCATCTCTTGAATACGACGGAGGTCGTCCTCACTGATGCGACGACTGGACGCCGCTTGAGGTTGCGCCGCTGCACGGTCGGCCGGTGCCCCCGTGGCATCCGGCACCTCGCTGATAGCTTGGCCCTCGCCAGCGGTTTCCGGTGTGTCCCCAGAATTTTTTTGTTCCGCACCGGTGGGCTGAGCGTCCCCACCGTCGCTGGTGCCACCGTGTGGGGAGGGCGAGGCGCTCACCACAGCATCGACGTTCTTCATCTCCCCGTCGACGAGCGAGTCAAAGGTTCGGGAGAGTCCCGCTGTGAACATGAGGGAGCCTGCGATAAACGCGGTTCCGAGAACGACGGCGAGGACTGTCAGCAGCAGCCTGACCTTATGTGCTGCAATGGTGCGAAGGCTCAGGCGCCCTACCGCTGCTGTCCCACTGACGCGGGCCCCTTTGGTGCGCTTGGGCATCAGTAGTCCTCGATTCTGCTCATAGTTGCGAGGATGTCTTCTGCGCTGGGTTGTTCCAGCTCGTGGACGACCCTGCCGTCCGCGAGGAAAAGCACCCGGTCGGCGTAGCTGGCTGCCTTGGGGTCGTGAGTCACAATGACGACGGTCTGGTCGTCGTGGTCGACCGCTGTGCGGAGGATGTCGAGCACTTCTTGGGAACTGTTCGAGTCCAGGTTGCCGGTTGGCTCGTCGCCAAAAATGATCTCTGGTCGGGCGACGAGTGCGCGTGCACAGGCGACGCGTTGTTGCTGGCCACCCGAGAGCTCACTGGGTCGGTGGTTAAGTCGTTCTGCCAGGCCGAGGCGCGTGGTGACTTCTTGAAACCAGGAAGAATCAACCTTCTTGCCGGCAACGTCGAGCGGCAGGGTGATGTTTTCCGCGGCGGTCAAGGTCGGGACCAAGTTGAAAGCCTGGAAGATAAATCCGAGGCGATCGCGGCGCAGGCTTGTAATCTGCTTTTCGTTGAGTTCAGAAAGTTCAGTGTCGCCGATGTAGGTCTGGCCACTGGTGGGGCTATCGAGGGCTGCCATGCAGTGCATAAGCGTTGACTTCCCAGACCCGGAGGGCCCCATGATCGCTGTGAAGCGGTTTTTCTCGAAGGCAACGTCCACGTGGTCGAGAGCCTTCACTTGGGCCTCGCCGTGGCCATAGGTCTTGACCAGATTCACAGCTCGTGCGGCTACGCCTGCTTCAGGCGTTAGGGGCGATTGTTCGGCACCACGGGTAGCCATGGTTGTGACCTCCATAACCGGGTTCTTCTCACCACACATGATCGTTAATAAGTATGAGGCACTGCGGTGAGGAGGCCAAAATGCGTGTGCCACCTAGAGGAAATTGTCGCAGGGGACCACAGAACATAAGGGGGCAACGCAAAAAGCAGCGAGCCGAACCTGTCCCTAAGGACGAGATCCAGCTCGCTGCTTCTTATTATCAAGTTTAATGCCGGCGGCGTCTTACTCTCCCACA
>NZ_KV823483.1:0-46075 GCF_001815965.1 Corynebacterium sp. HMSC22B11
CCAAACCCCCGCACACAAACAATCGGACACTCTCACCTACGGCAAGACCTGACTAGCCTAGCAACCAGCTAAAACATGTCCAAATCCCTGCTCAGAAGCATAGAGCTGAGGTGTAGGGTCGGCGCCATTCAGGGCCGACCGACCTCACTAGCCGCACCTGCTGGCTCACACACTCACCTGCACAGCTCCACAATCCCTCCTTGTAGTACTTTGATTAGGCTTACCTTGTTCACATAAGCTTGCTCCCGTTAAGATCATGTACTTTCACGCGTCAAGGAGGGATGCATGGCTATCTCTACCCCGCATGCGCAATCCCCTTCTCAATCACACCTGGGGTCTCGCGCGGACGCTACTGCGGACGCTTCTGCCAGCGCTCCATCAGGTAAAATCCCGCGTCGCCTCGTCGGCCTCGGCGTCCTTTTCCTCCTATTGCTCGCCAGCATCGTTGCCAGCATCGTGTTTGGATCACGGCAGATCCCTTTTGGAGAAGTGTCCGCCGTGTTCCGCGATCTCGGCACGGCGTTCGGCCACGCGGAGGGGCTGAATGTGGATCAGCGCGTGATCGTCGAGCTCCGCATTCCCCGCACCCTGTTGGGCCTAGTCGCCGGTGCTGCCCTTGGCGCCTCCGGTGCATTGATCCAAGGGCACACGCGCAACCCTCTCGCGGACACGGGCATTCTCGGCATCAACTACGGTGCGTCCCTGGCCGTGGTTGCCAGCTTCTCCTTGCTGGGTGTGACGTCCGTGTGGGCTACCAGCATGTGGGCGTTCGGTGGGGCCATCGCTGCTACTGCGTTGGTGTTTAGTTTGGCGTCCATAGGAGGAGGACAGGCCAATCCAATGACGCTGGTCCTCGGCGGCGCGGCTTTGTCCGCGGTCCTCAGCGCCATCATCAGCGGTTTTATCCTCACTGACGATGCCAATCTGGATCGCATGCGCTTCTGGACCGTCGGCTCCATCGCGGGCCGGGATCTCACCGTGTTCTACGGCGTGCTGCCGTTTATCCTGGTGGGCCTCCTGCTGGCGTTCATCACGGCACCGCAGCTAAACCTCCTGAATCTGGGCGATGACATCGCCTCCGGACTGGGCATCAACACCCAGCGCGCCCGCCTGATTGGCATGGCTCTGATCGCACTGCTGGCCGGTGCCGCGACAGCTGCCGCCGGCCCCATCACCTTCATCGGCCTGGTGGTCCCGCACCTCGTGCGCGCCATCACGGGCCCTGATTACCGCTGGATCCTCCCTTACTCTGCCCTGACGGGTGCGGTGATGATGCTGTTCGCAGACGTGGTGGGCCGTCTGATCGCTCGTCCGGGCGAGTTGCAAGTAGGCATCATCCTCGCGTTCGTGGGCGCGCCGTTCTTCATCGCCCTTATTTATCGACGCCGGGTGGTGGCCATTTAATGAGTTCCCTCCTTGCCCGCCCTACCTCTTCCACTATCCCTGGGCGCCCGCCATTCCGCGTGGGCTCATTTTCTGTGGTCTGGCGCCCTCGCGCGTTGACGGTGTCTCTATTGCTGCTCGTGGCGATCGTCTTGCTAGCGGCGGTCTCCATCGGCCTGGGTGACTATCCTGTGTCCCCGGCTCGTGTGCTGGAGGTGCTGTTCACCGGCCAGGGCACCCGCATTGAGCGTCTGGTGGTTTTGGATTGGCGCATGCCTCGTGCGCTGACGGCCATTCTGGTGGGCTGTGCGCTGGGATTATCCGGAGCCCTCACTCAGTCCGTGACTCGCAATGCGCTGGCCAGCCCGGATATCTTGGGCTTCACTACGGGCGCGTCCGCGGCCGCGGTCACCGTCATCACTCTGGGTGGTGGCGCTGGTGGTTTCCTCGGCTGGCTCAGCAGCATCGGCATTCCCTTGGCCGCGGTGCTTGGTGCGGCTGTCACCGCAACGGTGATGTGGGCTCTGGCGTGGAGGAGATCGACTGATTCCTTCCGGCTAGTGCTGTTCGGCATCATCATCTCTGCTCTGTTGACCTCGTATATCAACTTCCTGATGATCCGCACGGAGTTGCGCGATGCCGCGGCCGCGCAGTTCTGGCTTACTGGCTCCCTGAGCACTGCGGACTGGTCCAAGATGTGGCCCATCGCCATTGTTGTGTTGGTGTTTACACCGCTGCTGGCCTGGATTGGTCACCAACTTTTAGCCACCTTGCTGGGCTCGGATACTGCACGGGCTTTGGGACAAAACGTCCAGGGTGTGCAGGTGCTTCTGCTCGCCGCTGCCGTGGCTTTGGCAGCAGTGGCGGTCTCGGCCGCTGGCCCCATCGGGTTCGTCGCCTTCGTGGCCCCACAGGTGGCGCTGCGCTTGTGCAACTGCTCTGCACCACCGCTTCTGGCCTCTGCGCTGACCGGCGCTGCGCTACTCCTGCTGGCAGATATCAGCACCCAAACTCTTCTGCCCGTAGAGCTGCCGGTGGGCATTCTCACCTCGGCAATCGGCGGTGCGTTCCTTATTTATTTGCTGGTCCAACGGAATAGGTCAACCACGGCATGAGAAAAGATCCCACCCTGGAAGTTAGCAGTGCCGCGAACAAAGAAGGACACATGACTCAGAAGCACAGCATGAGCGCACGCGGCCTCGCCGTGGGCTACGGCGACCGGACGGTCATCGAAGGCTTGGACGTGGACTTTCCTCGCGGGCAGATCACCACAATCATCGGCCCCAATGGCTGCGGCAAATCCACGTTGTTGCGAGCCATGTCTCGTCTCCTTCCGGCGAATGAGGGCGAAGTGCTGTTAGACGGCGCCGATATCTCATCCATCAGGCGCAAGGACCTCGCACGGACCATCAGCGTGCTGCCACAAACCCCTACCGCCCCGGAGGGACTCAACGTGGCTGATCTCGTCTCGCGCGGTCGGCACCCACACCAATCGTGGATCCGTCAGTGGTCGTCCACGGACGAAGCCGAGGTGCACAAGGCGCTGGAAATGACTGGCTCGATGGGGCTGGCGGAGCGCACCCTGGATTCTCTGTCCGGAGGGCAGCGGCAGCGTGTGTGGATCTCCATGGTTCTTGCGCAGAACACGGACATCCTGTTCCTGGACGAGCCCACCACCTACCTGGATCTGGCCACGTCGGTAGAGATTTTGGAGCTGGTGCAGCGTCTACGCCGAGAGTTGGATCGGACTGTGGTGATGGTGCTGCACGATCTCAACTTGGCTGTACGCTACAGCGATAATCTCGTGGTGATGAAGGATGGACAGGTCCTCGCCACCGGGCGTCCCAGCGAGGTCATTACCCCAGAGCTACTGCTCGAGGCGTTTGCCCTCAACGCGCTAGTCATCGAGGATCCTGTCACCGGCGGTCCGCTGATCGTCCCCAAGTGACGATCAGGGCTTAGTCCTCCATCAGCTCCTGGGCGGGAGTCTTCTTGGACTTCCGCCAGTTGATCATCGCGGAAATCACCACCGGAGTCACAGACACCAGCACGATGACGATGGCGATCATGTCGATGCGATCCGCAATGCCCGGGATATCCCCCAGCAGCACGCCAATGCCGACCATGCTGACAATCCACAGCACTGCACCCGTGACGTTCCATCCCACGAACTTCTTGTACGGCATCTCCGCGGTACCAGCGGCCACGGGAATGTAGGTACGCACGATCGGGATGAAGCGCCCCAGTACCAGAGCCAACGGCCCGTACTTCAGGAAGAAAGCCTCGGCTTGTTCGAGGTGCTCGGTTATGAGGATCTTGGCGTCGGGCTTAAACAACTTGCGGCCAAAGCGGTGGCCGAGCCAGAAACCTACCTGGTCGCCCAAGAACGCCGCGACGATGGCCACGCCCACCAGAATCGGAACGTTCAAGCCCAGCTGATCGCGCAAGATTGCCGCGGTGACCAGCATGGAATCGCCGGGGAGGAACGGGAAGAGCACGCCGGATTCAATAAAGATAATCAGCGCAATGCCGCCGAGCGCCCAGCCGCCAAAGTTCTGGAGCAGGGTGGTGGCGTCCATGAGGTCGCTTAAGTGCACAGGGAATCCCTTATAGAAAACAACTGGTCTATTCTTACCGCACGGGGTGTCTGCGGAAGATGTCCACTCCACCTCCGGCCCAGGGCTCTCGTGGTGTTTGTCCGCACAGCCGGGCGACCCTGCTGGCTTGTGGACTTGCCAAGGCCTGTGGCATCGCGAGCACCGCACACAACTACTGGTGGCAGATCCCACCTCCCTGCCTTCCATGCGCGCGATCCTAGAGTACCTCGCCACGCTCTATCCCGAACAGCTCGCTTCCACGCACGTCATCGCGGTCACCAGTACCGATTCCGATTCAGAGCCCCACCTGGAAGATTGGCGCAACCGTCTAAGCAGCCTCACCCGGATCTCCGCACCTTCTGACGGTTATGCGCAGGCCATCGCCGAGCATCTCGCCAACATTGACGTTGAGTCCTCGCGCAATCGACAGCACAAGCCCCACCCAGACGTGGACTATGTGTGGGTCGCCGGGGAGGGGGATTTCTGCAAGGTGGTGCGCTCCCACGCCATCAAGACTTGGCAGCTCAACAAGGACAACATCCTGTGGTGCCCTTATTGGTTCGTCGGCAAGGCTCGCCCCTAGCGTGCATCCGTTATCCCCGTGAGTGCCCGTCCCCTAGCCAGCAACAGCAAAACCGCCCCAGCACGTTCATGCGGGGCGGTTCGGCGGTTGATTCAGACTACTTCGTGGCGTCTGCCAACGGCTGCTCGATCTTGTCCAGCAGGTAGTTCAGGCTCAGCACGGTCTGCCATCCGAAGGCCTTTTCCAGGTCGCCTTCCAGGTAGACACTGTGTCCGTCCTTCACGGCGGGCAGCTTGCCCACGATCGGATCCTCGGTCACAGAAGCCTTGCTCTGCTTCGGAGAGTAAGACAGTTGATCCCACACCAGCACGTCAGAGTTGATCTGGTCTGCGTTTTCCTTGGAGACCTCACCGTAGAACTTGTCCTTGGTGATGCCCGCGTAGGCCGGGTTGATCTTGAATCCCAGCTCGGTGAAGAAGCGGCTACGCGGATCGCCCTCGGCAAAGACAGCCAGGCTCTCGTCGGAGACAGTGGCCACGCCGAGTTCCTTTTCGGCCCATTCTGGGTGGCGGCCCTTGAGCTCTGCGAACTTCTCCTTGACCTGCTCCACCTGGCGCTTTGCCTCTTCAGGCTTGCCCACGGCCTGCCCGATCTCTTCCGTGGTCACGTCCCATGGTTGCTGTAGTTCTTCGTATTCGCCCTTTTGTACGACGACAGGGGCGATCTCAGACAGCTTCTTGTACGTGTCTTCATCGATGTCCGAGTACACGGCCACGATGAGGTCTGGATTGTCCTTGGCGATGGCTTCCGCGTTGACTTCTGTGTCCTTGTCGATCCGAGGAGTGTCGCCCTCGATCTTGTCATTGGACCAGTTGCCCGCAGCCTGACCATCCGGGGTCATTCCGTCCCAGTACTTCACGGAGACAGGAGTAACTCCCAGCGCCAGCAGTGCGTCCTGATCCGTGTAGCCCAAGGAGACCACGCGCTGCGGGGCTTCCTTGATTTCGGTGGAGCCGTAGCGGTGCTCGATGGTGGTGGGGAATGCGCCCTGCTCGGCGTTGACTGCCTGGGAGTCCCCGGAATTTCCGGACTGGTCATCAGTCGAGCAAGCGGTCAGTGCCGCGCCCAAGGTCAGCACAGCAGCGGTGCTAACGAGAATCTTCTTGAGTGTCATTTTTCTCCGTTGTTACTGGTGACGGATTTCCGCGCGAGGTGTGGCCCGTACACAAAAGGGAAAGGTCAAACCTTTGGTTGGATATATCCAGCCCTATGTCCAAAGAATTCGGTGGCGGTCAGTTCCGAGTTGTCGTCGAGACGAACACGATCCAGAACAATCGCCGGCGCCGGCACGTTGGCACGGGGCGATCCACAGACCACCGCGATTCCTCCCTCGTGAGGGATGGTGACTCGGCCGGGGGTTCCGCCGAAGCGGCCCAGCGAGACGTGCGCGGAAAGCACGCGGACTCGCTGGCCTCGGAATTCAAAGTAAGCATTGGGGTACGGGTCGGACTGCGCCCTGACCAGCAAGGCGATATCTTCCGCAGGTTGGGTGAAATCTATGCGAGATTCCTGCTCGCCGCGCTTGTGGAAGTACGTAGCGCGGGTGGGATCTTGAGGTTGCGCAGTGGCGGTGCCTTGGGCGACGTCACTCAATGCGCGTTCCACGAGGGGCTCGATGAGGTCGATGGTCTTGGCCACGAGATCCGTGGTGGTGTCCTGCGGACCCACGGGGATCGCGCGCTGGGCAACGATGGGTCCGCCGTCCAGCACTTCATCCATCTCGTGCACAGTGACGCCCACGTGAGTTTCCCGGTTCAACAGCGCCCACAGGATGGGCGAAAATCCGGCGTACTCGGGCAGGAGACCATCGTGGACATTCAATGCGCCGTGCTTGGCCAGGCTGAAAACCTCGGGAGGAAGCCAGGTTCGCCAATTGTTGGCCACGATGATGTCTGGTGCAGCATCGCGCAACGCCTCAATGACGTCTTGACCCACGCGCTCAGTGACACACACCTGGAGCTCATGTTCGCTGGCGAGCTCCTCAACGGAGTCTGCCCACATTTGCTCATAAGGGTGATCGCTGGCAGGGTGCGTAACTACCAAAACTACTTCATGACCAGCATTGATGACCGCAGACAACGTCCGGTGTCCCCACGACTGATAGCCGAAAACAGCAACTCGCATGCAGGGGATGTTAGCTTAGGTTTACCTATGTAGTCAATGATGAAAGTGGCGCAATTTTCATGCCAGACTCCCCGGACGTGACCACCCTTCACCGAATCTCGGTGCCCGCGGATGCGGAAGCCCTCGTTTTCCCGGACCCCTACCGCTCGAACGTCGAGCTCACCGAATCGATGTCCACCGTCGATGTGCGCATCCCGGCGCACTCAGCAGTGACCTATAGCTTTCAATCCGGCGAGCTGAAATATCCCGATCCACATAACGCACACGGCGCAGGCCCACAGGCGAGCCTATTGAGCGGCGATTCTGTGGACCAGACACTCTGGCCGCCTCGCTCCCCAGAAGTCATCGCGGACTTGCCCGGCGCACGCCTGTCCATCGACCGGAAGGTATTCGGCAGGCGCTGCACCGCGCGCCTCGATGACCGCGGTGCGGATACCACCGTGGTGTTTTTGGATGGCGATGACTGGATCCATCTGCATGACCTCACGGGCGCACTGGACCGGGCAGTCACGGCAGGGCTTATCCCCCAGATCAACCGCGTCTTCCTGCCGGCAGCCAAAGACCGCAGCGAGGAGTACACCTCCCAAACATTCGCCAGCGCACTGGCCACCGAGCTTCCGCCGATCATCAACAGCAGCCACATAGTCCTGGTGGGGCAAAGCTTCGGCGGTCTCTCCGCCCTGCGCGCAGCTCTTACGGCTTCCACCGAAACCACGCCTGCAATCAAAGGAGCCATCGCCCAGTCCCCTGCCGTCTGGTGGTCCGCTGACCGTTCTGCAGAGCTCGCGGACACGCTCTCGGACGGGCCCGCAGGAGGCGACATTGCCGCACAGCTCACTGGCCCCTCACTCGAAAATCCTGCGGCTCACAGTGGCTCCGGTCTGGCACGCATCGTACTGACGTGCGGTGCAGAAGAGCCGCCCATGCAACGACACGTGGATGCAGTGGCCGATGCCCTGACACGCCGCGGCTTTCCCACCACCAATCACCGCACGCCCGGTGGCCACGACCCTGCGATGTGGCGCCACGGGATCATCCCGGCACTCGCCGAATTGCTGGGCTGAATCTACGAGCGCGCCTCCACAAACTCCGCCACGCGCTCGACTGTCCGCAGACCGTAGAATTCGCGCACGCCAACCTCCACTCCCAGCTCTCCACGCAGCAGTGCGCAGAGCTTGATGACCGCCATGGAGTGCCCACCCATGTCAAAGTAATCAGCATCCACCGGCACGTCCTCGGGCTCAATATCTAGCGATTCGGCAAACAGCTCCGCCGTGATCTCCTCGGTTTCGTTCGCCGGTTCGCGGCCCTTCTCCGTGATCCTTTCTCCCTCACCCAGTGCAGCAAGGTCGGTCTTTCCATTCGACGTCACCGGCAACTCATCCACGATCGACCATCGATCCGGGATCATGTAGCTGGGCAGTTCCTCGCGCAATGCATTACGCACGCCAGTCAGGAAACTCTGCCGCTCCCCCTGGTCCGCATCGCGCAGTTGTGGGGCCACGAGGTGACAGGCCAGGAGTGTGGCGTCGGATATACGAACAGGAACGGTCACGCAGTGGAGGATGCGGGGATCAACGCCGCGGGACACGGCGGCCGAGACGTCGCCGGGATCCACGCGGTGACCACGAATTTTCACCTGATCGTCGCTGCGTCCGAGGTACTCGAACATGCCATCCGCACGCACGCGGACGATGTCTCCCGTGCGATACATCCGCTCACCCGGGGCGCCCCACGGGCAGGCGACCATGGAGCTGGCGGTGCGCGCCGCGAGCCCATGATACTCCTGCGCTAAGCCGCTGCCCGCGAGGTAGAGCTCACCCGGCGCTCCTGTAGGAACGGGGCGCAACCACGGGTCCAAAACGAACGCCGCCGTGCGATCCACCGGCATTCCGATCACGGGCGTGGCGCTCTCATCCGTGCCAGCACCCAGGGCGTTGATGGTGTACTCGGTGGGTCCATAGAGGTTGTATCCGCGCACGTCATCGGCCTTTCGCAAGGTCTCCCACACGCCGTGCGAGACAGCCTCGCCGCCCAAGAGCACCAGCCGCGGGCGATGCGCGCCGGATTCCAGCATCCCCTCCGCGAGCAGCTGCTCGGCAACGGTCGGGGTGACGTTGATGACATCCACCTGATGCGCGCGAATGGCCTCAACCATGGCCGCAGCATCGCGTCGCAAATCCTCGGAGAAGATCCGCACCTCGTGGCCTTCCACCAGCCAAAACAGCTCTTCCCACGACATATCGAAGGCGAAGCTGATGGCATGCGCGATCCGCAACGTCCGCCCATCGGCAGCAGCTGGGGCGAAGATCTTGCGCCGGTGATTGTCCAGCATGTTGTGCAGCCCGCGATGCTTGATCACCACGCCCTTGGGCTTGCCGGTCGATCCGGAGGTGTACATCAGGTAGGCATCGTCCCCGGGCACCGCCGCAGGCGTGTGGGTGGTGGCGTGGGAATCGGCAGTGGTGACGTCGACGCAAGGAAGCGCACCGATCCGCTCCATGCGCTCCCGAGAACTCGAGTCCACCAGCGCGGCTGCGGGCTGGCTGTCCTCCACGAGGACCCGGAGCCGCCCATCGGGGTGCGTCAGATCAAGCGGCGCGTAGCGCACCCCTGCCCACAGGGCTCCCAGCAGAGCCACCACCGAATGCGCGGAGCGCTCCACCGCAATGGCGACAGTATCGCCGCTGGTCACGCCGCAATTCTTGATCTTTTCCGCAATGTCGGAACAGCGAGCAATCAGCTCACCGAACGTCCACTGCTGTGCGTCATCCGCTAGCGCGATGCGATCTGGGAAGCGCTGGGCGGTGTCCTTGAGCTCATCCGCAATGGTGCGGTCAATGCCTTCGGCCTTCTGCCAGGAAGCCATCTGCTCCGTCGTGCTTTGCGGGGAAGAATCCTCCGCTCGGGCTGGCGCCAACTGGGCCAGCTGAGCGAGCGGGACCTCTGGTGTGTCCACAAACGCGGTCAGGACTTCGGTCGCGGCCTTGAGCACGGAATGTGCGAGGGACTCGTCCACCACGTCGTGGCGGAATTCCAGCTTGATGCCCAGCTTCGGCCCCGGAGTGAATACCCAGGTCAGAGGGAAGTGCGTGGAATCTTCCGCGCGCTCCTCCACAACCCCGTGGCGTTCCCGAAGTTCCGCTGCTGCCTGCGGATCGAGGAAGTTCTGCACCACCACCATGGAATCGAACAGCGTGCCTACCCCCAGCTGCCGCTGGATGGCGCCGAGGTCCGCGGAATCGTGGTCCATATCCTCGATGCGCTGGCGATAAACATCCTGGACCAGTTCTTCTATGCTCTGGCCGGGCCGAGCTGTCACTCGCACTGGCACTGTGTTGAGCAGCACTCCCACCACATCAGACATGGCGGGGTCGCTCAAGGCATCGCGGCCACTGACAGACTGACCAAACACCACATCCGAATCCCCTGTGACAGCACCCAAGGCCACGGCCACGGCTGCGTTGACCACGGAGGTCAACGTCACGGCCTGCGCCCGGATCTTTTCCTGCAGTGCGCCGGTCAGCTGCTCGCTGACCTCGGCAAACACCTGGCGAGGCAACTCGCTACCAGCGTGCTCTGAAGAGATATCCGCGGCCTGCGGGGCAACGAGCGTGGACTGAGACAACGTCTCTAGGCGATGTACCCAATAGTCGCTATCTGCCTGCTCTTTGCGAGTGTCAACGGACTCGAGCAGGGCGTCAGCAATAGAACAACCGCGAGGAACCAACTCTCCCGCACCCTGCGTGCGGGCCTGGCCGGACCTCAACGTCAGCCTCTCGAGGAAGGTTTGCAGCATCACTGCACGCGACCAACCATCGACCAGAACCAGGTGGTAGGTAAGAAGCAGCGTGTCGCCAGGCTGTCCGTCACTTCGGCCGGTGACGATGGTTGCCTTCACCAGCGGCACGGATGCGAGATCGATGCCCGCGCTGCGATCAGCGTGCATGATCGCCTCGAGATCCCCTTCGGTGGTCTCGACGGGGAGGTCAATGCCCTGTCCACTCCACGGCAAGTTCTGCACGGGTTGGCCGGAAGCATCGGTGTGGAACTCCGCGCCCATGGCTGGATGCACGGTCACTGTGTCCCGGAAGGCTTCCACCACGGCCTCGGCATCCAGTCTCCGGTCAAACGTCAACGCAGTCTGTGCAACGTAGGCACCCGGTGCTGCCACCTGTGACTGGAACCAGATTCCGCGCTGCAGCACGCTCAGCGGAGCGCGGCGTCCTGAGGATTGCTCGCGGCTGACGTGCTCCTGCAACTCGCGAGCAACCTCGCCGATGGCGCTGCGCAAACGCTCGGCGGAAATCACCGCATTCACCACGGACAGCTCCATGCTTACGGCCCGCTCGCTAGACCACACATCGGCCTCCACCAGGTAATCCGTCCACTGGCAGGCGGCATCGCCCGGCGCGTGGAGGACAGCGCCAGTCTCTCCCCGTCCGAGGTAGTTGACCAGGATCTGTGCCCCATGGGCCAGGGTTCGCTGCCCTTGCGGGTGTGTGTATCGCAGTGCCTGATAAGTGCGGCGGTCCGGGGCTGTGCCGTCCTCGTGGAGCGCGCGCATTTCCGCTGCGGCACGTGCTGCATCCGCTGGATCAGCCAACGGGATTTCCACCGGCGCGATGGTGGTAAACCATCCGAGGGTTCGACCATAGGAATGATCAGCCGGACGTCCGTGGCCTTCTACGTCCACGGCCCAGCTCCGCGCGTCCGTGCCCATTGTTCGAGCCACCGCGACGGTCACCAGTCCTGCCACGAGGTCCTGAACGTCCACACCCATCACGTCGGGTGCAACGCTCTGCAGGACCTGCGCGGTCTGTCCGTCAATGTTCACTTCGAGCGTGCTCACATGATCCGTACTCCACTGGTTCGAGTCCTCGACGGGCCGTGGCAGCGTAGCCAGTTCACTCCAGTGCAGGGCATCCTGAGCTGCTGCGGTGTGAGCATCGTGCAGTTCTTGCAGGCAAAGATCCTTGTAGCTCGCCTGCCCGGAGAGAATCCTGCGCCCTGCGAGCGCATCGCGCAGATCGTCTTCCAGAATCATCCAACTGGCGCTATCGATCACCGCGTGATGAGCAACGGCCTTGACGTACCCATCCACACACCCGAGCACCACGCTACGACCAGCAGCAATATCGATGTGATCGATCAATGCATCCACGTCCAAAGCCCGCACAACCATAGGGCCGTCTCCCTCGGCACCAACAAAGTGCGCGAACGCAGAACTGGTGTCCACGCGCGTACGAAGCATCGGATGTGCCTGCGCTACCTGCTGCAGGGCCTGTTCCAAGTCCTCCACAGCGACTGGCCCCAGATCCAAGCGGCGCGCCTGCACAAAGCGGTCGCTCATGCCTCTTTCCATCTGCCTGCGCAGCATCGCCGGGATGGGGAAAGCCCCCGAGATCTCCTGGTGCCCGTCCTTGGGCAGGGCTTCTTCCTGGCTCTGCCTTGTTTCCTGGATTTTCTGCTGGGTGGCCTGCGGCGTGACCCGCTCGGCAATCTTGCGTGGCGTGCGGCCCAAGAAGAAGTCCCGCGGAGTCACGTTGAGATCAGCGCGCGCCAGCGCGTGAGTAACGCGGATGGCAAGAATACTGTCTCCACCTAAGCGGAAGAAGTCCGAGTCCGGCTCCACCTCGGCGCGGTCCAAGCGAAGTGCATCAGCAATTGCCTGCGAGATCGCCTCCACCAGATCCGAGGTGCCCGAAGCCTCCTGAGCAGCAGGAATCTCACCCAGAAGGTCCAGGATCGCGCGCTCATCCCGCTTGCCATTGATGGTCTGCGGCACCTGCGTACTCACCGCGAATAGCTGCGGAACCATGTAGGCAGGGAGCGCGTCTCGGGCCGCTGCGGCAGCTCGGGAGGTGATCGCCTTTGCGTCGGCACGAGAATCCGTAATCAACAACGCACCCGGCACCTGGCCTTCGGGCAGATCGACGACCACCACGGTGGCCTCCCGCACACCGCTGACCTTCTCCAGCGCGCTCTCGATCTCCCCCAGCTCCACGCGATAACCGCGCAGCTGCACCTGCCTATCGGCGCGGCCCACGTAATCCAGATGACCGTTGTTCAGCACCTTTGCCATGTCTTTGCTGCAGTACATCCGCGCGCCGCCGCCAACGAAAGGATCGGCCACGAAGCGGGAGGCCGTGGTAGAAGCAAGCCCCCAATAACCCGCGGTGACCTGCGGCCCGGCAACGTACATCATGCCGGTCTCTCCAGGCTGCACCGGCTGTAATTGCGCGTCCAGAACATAGGTACGCAACCCGTCCATCGGGCGGCCGATCGGGCTGCGGGCCTCCCCTGCATTCTCGGAGCATTCGTGTGCTGTGACGTGCACTGTCGTCTCCGTGATGCCATACATGTTGATAAACCGAACATTCGGATGAGCACTGCAGTAGGCAGCCTCTGCGCGGGCCTCCAAGGCCTCGCCGCCGAAGATCACCGTGCGCACCGCAGAGTCCTGCCCGAGGTGCGGCTCCAACGCGGCAAAGGCGGTTGGGGTCTGGCTCAGCACCGTGATGGCTTCGGCACGCAACACCTCTGCGGCATCCTCGGGCGAGCGCATCAGCGCATACGGCATCACCACGGCACGCCCGCCGGAGCTCAGCGCTGCCCACATCTCCCACACCGAAAAGTCAAAGGCGAAGCTGTGGCTGATCGACCACACGTCCTCCTGCGAAAACTCCACGTGGCTGCGAGCATTGCCCAGCATCGCGGTCACGTTGGCGTGTGTGACGGCCACGCCCTTCGGCCGCCCTGTGGAGCCGGAGGTGTAGATCACGTAGGCGATGTCATTGGCACGGGCCACGCTTGCCGACCGGCCCGCAGGCGGCTTCGCTTCCCCGCTCATCGTCTGTTCACTGACCACGAGGACGGGACAATCTACCAGCTCAGAGACCATTTTTTCCGCGCTGGGAGACACCAGCACGGCATCGGGCTGGCAATCCTCCAGGATCAATTCCACCCGCGCTTGCGGGGACAACGGATCCACGGGAACGTAGGTGCCGGCGGACATCGTGGTCGCCAGAATGGCCGCAACCTGCCACGCATCGCGCTCCATGAGCAGGGCTACTCTCGGGGTGTGGATGGCAACCTTCCGGTCCAGCACAGCGCGTATACGCTGAGCGGCGTCGTCTAGTTCTTCGTAGGTCCAATGCTCCGCAGCACCGTCTTCTCCGATGCTGGTCAGGGCGGGCCGGTCGCGGAAATGTTCGAAGCTGCGTCGCCACAAAGAAGGAAGCGTGTCCACACCAGATACCGCACCCAACGCCTCTGCAACCTCACCCACGGTCGCCACCGCACCGGATTCAGACAGCAAAGAATCCACACTCACCGCGAGCATCTGCGCGATCCTTTCGGCACGTACCTCGGTGATTCGCTGCGGATCGTAGATCAGGCGCAGTGGGTGCTCAGCGGAAGGGTTGACCACGACGGACAGGGGAAAGTGCGGCGCGCCATTGTTGCGCACGTCAGCAACCTGTAGTGGCGAGCCGGGGCAGCCCACGTCCTGTGGAGATAGCAGCACCTCCACCACCATCAACGTATCCAGCAGTTCGCTGGCGTTGGTTCCCAGGTCTCGGGCAATATCAGCCAGGCTGACGTGCTGCACATCGCGGACCTGATTGTTGTGATGGACCATGGCGTGCAGCATGCTGGTCACCGGCAGGGTGGGATCAGATTGCCCCGGCGCGACCACCGGGATGGTGTTGAGCTGCATGCCCACGGCATCGGCCACGCCAGGAACGGGAATGTCGCGGCCGGAAACGGAAGTGGCAAACACCACGTCAGCCCCAGGTTCGCAGCCCACCAAGGTGCGAAGGACCAGCCCCCACGCCGCGTGCACCACATCCGGCAGGCCCACACCCGCTGCCCGAGCACGCTCAGACAAGCCAACAGTCCGCGGATCGTCTACCAGCAACTCCCGGCGCTCGAGCGAACTCGAAGGATTAGGGCACAGCACCGTGGGGCGCACCTCGCGCATTTCCTCGCGCCAGACGGACATATCGGCTTCCGCGTCTCTGCGCGCCACCCATCGCACGCTGCCGGCCATTCCGGCGTCCGGGTCGTAGCGCGGGATCCGGGCATCGTCATCCCGGTAGATCTCCAGGAGATCCCCCAGCATGATGGGCACGGACCATCCGTCGGCGATCAGGTGATGCACCGTCTGGATCACGGCGATGTCCTGGCCACACACCGCACCATCGACACTGGTCGGGAGCACAACGGTCCATCGCATGAGCGGCTCGGGCGCGGCATCACCGGGCGGCTGCAAGGAGATTCCCCGCGAGATGTCGTCAGCGGCAATCTCCTCCGCACGCTGCGCGAGCCAACCCTCCAATCCAGCCTCAGCCAACTCAGCAGGCACCGTCACCTCCCGAAAGTCCACCCGCAGATGCTCGGCAATCCCCCGGATCAATCACGGCAACCACATCGCCACCGTCAGTTTCCCAAGGGCGGGTGCTCAGTGCGGGGTGGCGTCGGATCAAATTACGCGCAGCGCGAGCGAATCGCTCCCGGTCAAACGGTTCGCTGCATTCCACCCGCAAGACCTGTTGCTCCACATACGAACTGGCCGATTCCTCGAATAGCGAGTGGAAGTACATGCCGTGCTGCAGCGGGGTCAGCGGCAGCACGTCCTGCAGCTCCGCGGAGCTCTGTGCAGTGATTCGTGCCAGGTCCGCAGAGTTCACGGTTGCGGGGGGCAACGTCGCCCACGGACAACACGCCGTGATCGGCAAGCGCTGCCACCTCGCGCAATGCCACATCCCAGTGCGCGACCAATTCGTCGATCCGTTCGGGGGAGATCCTGCCGCGCGCCCAGGAGATCGTGGTGCGCAGGACGTATCCCTCGCCGGTGTCTTCGGCGATCGCGTTGAACTCCAGCTCGCGGACCAACGGCTGGTCCGGGTCGCGTTGCTCGCCGAGTTGGCCGGTGGAACCCGCGGGAGCGAAATCTTGTGCTCCTGCGGATACGCGCCCCAAGTAGTTGAACAGCACCTGTGCCTGCGGAGGGGTCTTCGCGGACTGATGCAACCAGGTGTGGGCCTGGTAAGGAACGCCGTTGCCGGGGATGGCCGCGAGCTGGTCTTTCACTGCATTGAGTGCCAGCGCTAGCGGCGCGATGTGGCCCTCGGTCGCCGCGGAAGCCTCCTGCACTGCCGCCCGGGTGGGGTCGATCAGCATGGGATATAGGCAGGTGAACCAGCCCACGGTGCGTGAGAGGTCCGCTTCCCTGCCCTGTGGCCCGGGTACGAATCGGGTTTCGCGGCCGTGCCCCTCCATCTCCACCAGGGTCCATGTTTGTTTCGACGCCAACGCGCCAACGCCACGCTCAATGCCGTAAGCAATACGGAATTCGCCCCCGTGCGGAAAGCGTGGGGCACCGCACCCAGTAATTCGTCCGTGATCTGCACTGATGCCTCATGTACCACGCTGCGCTCCTCACGGACTGTGGGCGCTTTCTCGGGACTATCAGCAAGCGCTGGCACCTGCGGGTCCCGCAGAGGTTCATCCGCACTCGGCAATGGGGGCAGGGAACTATTGGCATCCTCCGCGAATTCGCCAGTATCAACGGCCTGTTGCAGCAGCTGCGTCCATCGGCGCAGGGACGTCCGCTCCGGCGCGAGCTGTTCCCCGCGATACGCCGCGGCGAGGTCCTCGCCGATAATGTTCCATGACACGCCATCGACCACCAGGTGATGCACCACCAGGCGCAATCTTCCGGGCACCAGCCCAGCCGCTACCACCACTCCGACTGCCGGATCCAGCAGTTCAGAAAGCGCAGCGATGTCCGTGGTGGGGTGGATCGCCACCGCTTCTTCGCCAGGACCCTCCGGGAGTTCCAGCCGCAAGGGATTCCGCTGCACACGGGCCCGCAGTGCAGGGTGCGCCTGCAGCACGTCAGCCACCATTCGCCCGGCCAGCTGCGCATCCACATCTTCTGGAACTGAAAACTCCACGGACTGAATGAAGCCGTCCACGTGATCAGTAATGGAATCGAACCAGCGCAGAATCGGCAGCGACTGCACCTCACCGGTTGGTTCATCGTCTGGATCCTGCACGAAGGTTCCGCGCTCTTCGGCGCACCGAGCCAGTTGCTGTGGAGTGCGCGCAGAGAAAATATCTCCCACACTCACCTCCACCCCGCGCCGTCCCAGAGCCGAGACCAGGGTGATGGCCCGCAGGCTATCGCCACCGATATCGAAGAAGTCCGTCTCCGCACCCACCGCGCTAACCCCCAATGCTTCAGCCATTGCCTCCGCGAGCAGAGCAACGGTTTCCCCGTCACGTTCAGCATCGGCCGGGGCATCAGTGAGCGAGCTCCAATCAGGTTCCGGCAGTGCCTTCCGATCCACTTTTCCGTTGGCCGTCCGCGGCAACTCATCCATGACGGTGATAATCGCGGGCACCATGTATTCGGGCAGTACCTCGGCACACCAACTACGGATCGCAGCACCCACGAGGCCCGCAGTCACCGTCACGTAGCCCAGCAGTCGCCCCTCCCGAGCAATCACGCTCGCCGCCTCCACATCTGGGTGTCCCACCAGCGCAGATTCCACGTCCTCTAACTCCAGACGCATGCCACGGATTTTCACCTGATTATCGGCCCGCCCCACGAATTCCAGCGAGCCGTCGTTGTGCCGGCGCACCAGGTCTCCCGTGTGGTACATCCGGTTTCCGTCCGACGCAAACACATCCGCAACAAAGCGGCTGGCCGTGAGTCCTGGGGCATTGATATACCCCTTGGCCAGCAGGAATCCGGCCACATAGAGTTCACCAATTTCTTGGTCTGGAACCACCCGCAGGTGCTCATCGAGCACATAGAGCCGACAGTTGGGATTGGCCACACCGATGCTCGTGTTGAGGCGATCCTCGTCGTCACGGTAGATGACGTGGGAGACACCGATGGTAGCTTCCGCTGGCCCGTACCCGTGGTACAGCGGGATGGCCAGCTGCTGGCGAAAGCGACGGAACAGCGCCTGGGTGAGCATCTCTCCGCCACACCAGACATGCCGCAAGCTGTCTAATAGATTCGTGCCTTCGGCCTGTTTGAGCATGACGTCGAGAACACTCGAAACCAGATACGCAAACGTCACGCCCTCGCGATGGATGAGGCGGGCCAAGCGTTGGGGGTCTTGCTCCACGCCCGGCGCGGCCACCACCACGCGGCCCCCGCAAACCAGCGGCAGGAAGATCTCATTGATGGAGATATCAAAGGCCAGCGGTGCCTTGAACAGGGAGGCATCATCGCGGCCGAAGAACAGGATCTGATCGCGCTGCCAGAGCAAGCGCTCCACGATCGCACCGTGGCGGATCATTGCGCCCTTTGGGCGGCCGGTGCTGCCAGAGGTAAAGATGACGTACGCAACGCTGTCCGTGGACGGCGGGGTGAACAGCTCGCGGGTGGCATCGAGGTCGAATAGCGCGTCTTCGGTGAGCGCGCAGTTGTCCGGCGTGAGTACGAAGCTCAGGCTGGCATCGTGGGTGACGGATTCCCGGCGCGCCTGCGGCCACGAGGGGTCTAGCGGGACAAAACTGCCACCGGCGAGCAACGTGGCGACGATACCCACCACCATCTCCGCGCTGCGCGGCAGGGAGATTCCCACACTCTGACCAGCGTCAATACCGTGTTCCCGCAAATTTCGCGCTACAGCAGTTGCATGGGCGACGAGCTGCGCATAGGTCAGTCTGTGCCGGTCATCCACCACTGCGAGCGCATCCGGGGTCTCCTGCGCATGCTGCAGGAGCAGGCTAATCAGGTCCGGGCGATCGCGATCCTGATCCGTGTCATTCCATATGCGCTGCTGGGCGATCCGATCCTGTTCACTGCGGCCATGACCGATGACGGCGCCGCCATCTCGAGAAGCAAGCGTATCGCCAGAGGAAAACGGAGTGTGAGCAGACGATCGGGTGGGCACAAAGAGCCTTTCGGTTGATGGGGAAACAGGGAATCAGACGCGGATGGCGGACGTCGGGCTAGGTGTCAGCCAACCTCGCGCGGAGCACGGCTCGGGAAAATCAGCCTGCGATCAGGTGCGAAGAATCCCGATGTTGCTCGGAGCGGAGATCTTCATCCGCCGGCGCACGATGCGTGCGTTGCTGTCCCGTGATGGCCTCCACCAGTTCCCCGGAGCGGGTCGCGATGTTGGAGAGCAACGTGGAACCGAGTCCATGCGTGGCCTCAGTTGCTCCCTGCACGAAGAGTCCTGGCACGCGCTCGCCATTGAGCACGGCGCCGTAATCCCTAGTGACGGTGAATTCTTCACTGCCGTGACTATCAGCGTGAATCCCCGCAAGACCGCGAGATCGGAGGCCCGTGGCGCACACCACCACGTCAAAGTTTTCTGTCACCACGTCTCCGGTTACTCGGTGGCGAATGTCCACGTCGACGCTGCCGTCGGAACAATTACGCGCACCGAGCACCTCCGTGGTCCGGCGAATATCGAGCCGCTGACGCCCGGTGACGCTTTCCCGATACTGACGATCGTGGAGCTCATCGAGGAGCTCAGATTCCACGCAGGCGTAATTGGTGTACCGGTGGCGGATCAACAGCTCGTTGCGGATCGCATCGGGCGCATGGAAGAAGTCATCAACGGCCTCCGGGTCGAACACCCGATTGGCGAAGGGGCTGTCATCGGCGGGGATGAAGCCGTAGCTGTTCAAGCTGCCCGTGACGGTATCGATATGCGGGCAATCGTGGAAGTACCGGATGGCCTCGGCTGCGGACTGGCCCGCGCCGATCACCAAAGCTCGGCGGATATCCCACCCACTGTTCAGCAGCTTCTTGGTGCGCGGGAGCAAATCGATGTTGTGGAAGATGCGCGAGGTGTCCAAGGAGCTGTCCTCTGCCCACGCAGGCATCTTGGCTTCCAGACCGCGGGCAACCACCACGTTGCGGCAGCGAATGGACTCCGACTGCTGAGCTCGCTGCCCTTCGGACTCACCGCTTCCTAACTTCCTGCGGACGTGCACCACAAAACGAGCTCCGTCTGCGGCCGGTTCCGGAAGCGTCTCGATGGACGTCACGGTGGTGTTGTACTGCGTGTCCACGGTGATGTGATCCGCGATCCATCGGAGGTAATCGGCGAATTCCACGCGTTCCGGGGTGAAGGTTTGGCGGTTAATGAAATCAATCAAGCGGTCGCTGTGATGCAAGTAGTTGATGAAGCTGAAGCGGCTCTGCGGATTGCGCACCGTAACCAGGTCTTTAAGGAAGCTGATCTGCATGTTGGATCCTTCGAGGAGCATGCCTGGGTGCCAGTTGAATTCCGGGCGGGCTTCCACAAAGAGTGCATCGAGTTCTGGAGCTTGCTCTTCGATAGCTACCGCGAGCCCGAGGTTTCCGGGGCCGATGCCGATCCCGACGATGTCGCGGACGGAATTTTCGTGGGTACTGCGCTCTGCGGATGTCTGAGCTTGACGATCGATGATGGTCACTATGGCCTCTCTGTAGGATGCGCCAACCAACTTCTTAGGGTAGGCAATGCAAAGGGTAGGCCAACCTATCTTCTATTGCTCAACAACCCCCTAGCGGGAATTGCTCACCCCGCGTCCGCAAACTCCCAGCTAGAGGCTTCACATCAACTACGTCCTCGGCTACCGACTGGAAGGCCCTCCCCACACACAGGACCACCGTGGTACGCCCGCGGCGAATATCTCTCACCGCACGCGCCACTTTCATGCCCGTCATTGAATCCACTGACGAGACCGGATCAACCATCACCAACATCTCCGGCTCAGCCAGTAGCGCTCGTGCCAATCCCAGCCGCTGCCGCTGACCACCGGAAAGATTGCGCGCACCTTCGGTCAGCTCGTGATCCAATACCCCGGCTGAATGAGCCGCCCCCGGCGCCAGTTCATCGAGCCCTAAGGCGTTAAGAATGTCTACTGCATCCTCCGCCCTGCCCTCTCCAGAGCTCCGCAGCACCGCCTGCCCCACTGTGTCCCCAAACAATGCCGGCTTCCGAGGCTCGGCAAGCACAGCGGAACGCACATCGTCTACCGAGATCTCGCAAATATCGCGCCCCCGGATCCACAGTTGTTGAGTTTGTGGCCTAGTCAGGGAGCCAAGCTCCATCGACTCCCCCGCGACCAACGCATCCACCAGAGCATCTGCCCATGCGGCTGAACAGTGCACCACCGTCAGTCGCCCCTCTGCGAACGCCACGGAAGCCTGCTCTGATCCCTCGACCTCGCCGTCTCCTTCGGCCTCACCGTCTCCACCGCGCATGGAAATGGCAGGCGTGCCAATCTGAGCAGATGGCACGCCCTGCCCCTCACGCAGCCGCTGAGCTTCCGCCACGCGCTGCAGCCTCCGAACGGAAGCCCTCGCCAATCCAATGAAGCGCGGCATTCTGCTGCACTGCCGCATCGGCTCCGCGATAAATTGTGACAGCGCCACCACGGTGACCAACTCCCCCAACGTCACATCGCCGGAAATGGTTCGATAGCCCGCGTACAGGCCCACCGCACTCAGCAACAGCACATTGCTGCCCATCGCCACGGCTTCATAACCTCCGCTGACCCACGCGAGCTTCCGAGCATCCGCACACGCCTCTTCAGATTTACGCGCATATCCACGGTAGGCCGGATGCGCGCCAGCCACTCCCGAGATCACCGGCAGCCCCTGCAGAATGTCGGTCATGCGCGCGGTCACTCGCGCGAGCAGAGTTTGTTGCCGCTCCGCGCGGCGTTCAATGATCTGAGACAGCCGGTGCAGGACTATCAACACCACCGCGCTGAGCACCAACACCACCACTCCCAGTGGCAGATCAATCAGCGCCAGAACAATCGTGCAGAAAATGGCTCCCACCAGCGCACTGATCCCCACCGGGACCACTTCGATGATGTCTACCGCCTGCACCACGTCTTCACCCACCACCGTGGGCAATTCCTGGCGAGGCAGACTGTCCGCATCGTCGGAATGCCCACCATGGCTCACCACCTGCGAGGTGATGCCTGCCCGCAATTCACATACGTTCCGAGCCGACGTAGCCTGCAGTATCCGGAACCCTGTCTGCCAGCTCACAGACACCGTCGCCAGCGTAGCGCCTAAGGCTGCGATTCCACCCACCAGGTGCCACACATTCTCGCTAGCGATAAGACTGTGCGCCAACCATCCCAGTAACACCGCAATCATGGCTTCTGCCACGTGGTAGATGCTCAGCAACAAGCCACTCAGAGCCATCGCGCGAGAATTTTTTCTGACCAGCCCGCGCAGCGTCACCACCTTGTTGTCAGACACGCGCCTGCCTCCCCTGCTCATTCCAGGCGGTCCACATATCGGCATATGTTCCGTTTCTTGCTGCCAGCTCCTCGTGCGTACCTGTTTCCACCACGCGCCCGCGCTCCATCACCACCACGCTATCGGCGGAGGTTGCTTGGCTGAGCCGGTGCGCAATCACCATCGCCGTCCGTCCGCGGATCGCCGCGCGGGCAGCGTCCTCCAAGGACATCGAAAAGGCCTCGTGTGATTGCTGTGTTTCCTCGAGGTCACCGTCATCTTCGGCCGTTGATTCGTCAAGAATGACGACGCCAGCCCGAGACAATGCCACCCTGGCCAGCGCCAGACGCTGTGCCGCCACCGCATCTACGTGCAGGCCCCCTTCGCCCAGCATTGTGTCTAAGCCCTGCTTGTCGCCATGGGACAAGGATGTGCACCAATCTTCCGCACCGGTTCGGCGCAGCGCATCCCATATTTCTGCGTCGCTGGCACCTTCGGCTGCCAGCAGGAGATTATCGCGCAAACTCATCGCGAAGACGTAGTTTTCCTGGGAGGCAACGCAAAAGATCGAGCTTCTTTCTTGCGCACTCATTCCCACCACGTCGCACCCCCCAACGGTGATCACACCCGGCTCTGCCATCTCGAGGGTTCCAGAGACAATTTCCGCAACCGTGGACTTGCCAGCTCCCGATCCGCCGACCACGCATACCGTGCACCCCGCAGGGATGTGGAACGCCAAGTCATGCAAGATCTCTGGGCCATCCTCGTACCGATAATTCAGGCCCTTGACCTCTACAGCTGGACTCTGCCGATGCGAGGAGTAGTCATCAATCGGCTGTGGCGTATCCGCACCCGCGGAGCGAATGAGTCCCACGATGCGCCCCAAGGCCGCCCCGCTGCGCTGCAGTTCATCAAAGGTGAACAGAATCGTGCCGATCGGCACGAACTGACGGTGGAACAGAATCAACGCTGCCGAGATCTCGCCCACCGTCACCGCATCTTCGCGGAAGAGCAACCAGCCTACGACAGACAGGGCTGACAACCCCATGAACTCCGCGAAGTTCTCCCGCGCCACCAGCCCGGAAAACACACGAAACGCAGCGATTGATTCGTCCCGCGAAGCCTGCGCGTAGCGCCTGGTGAGACCTTGGCGGCTATCCACCAGCCGATGCGAACGAACCGAACGAATGCCCTCCATAGAACCTTGCAAGGAACCGATGACACCGGCTTCTAATTCGCGTTGGCGTCGATACAAAGGGGCAGAACGAGGAAGATACCATCGCAACCCCAGCGCATAGAACGGAATCCCGCACAGCCCCGCCAACGCGAGGCGCCAATCCAACCCCGCTATTCCAGCGCTGGCCACCACGACCATCACCAGCGCGCTGAGGGTCGATGGAACCGACTTGCGGGCACTGCTCACCAGCGCGGCGACATCCGCACCAACTCGGCCCAGCACCTCTCCCCGGCCCAGGGACTCCACCGTGGTGGAAGGCAGATTCAGCACCGCGGCGACGGCGCGCTCACGCAACTTCGCAACTACCTGGGCAATCGTCACACCCGTCAGCGCCTCCGCAAGGCCAGCGACAACGGCAGTACCAATACACGCCACGGCAGCCCACACAATCACCTTCAGCACGCCAGACTTGCCGTCACCGGCGGCTACCGCATCGATGACGCTGGCCAGCAGATAAATGGGCACCAGAGAGAGCAAGGCACCGGCGAAAGTGAACAGCACCGCACTAATTGCTGGAGTTGCGGTGCGACGGAGCAGGCGGCCAATCTCCGCAGCGGACTCACCAGGCGAAGCAGTGGGAAGTACGGCACTCACTTAAGCGTGAGACTTTCCTGCCGGTTGCAAGGTGGTCCACTCGCGGTCGATGAACTCCATCGCCTCGTCCCGCGATACCCCGCCGTCTACGCCACGGGAAGGGTCTCCCAGAGCCACGGTCCATCCGTCTGGCACGGCGGCGAACGTAGGCCACAACGAGTACTGTCCCTCGTCGTTGATAAGGGCGAAGAAGCTGCCCTGTTCGTCATCAAACGGGTTGCTAGACAACACGCGCCCCTTGTCTCATGATGCGGAAATAACGGGTTTATGGGCTGCGTTGGCCAAAGTGGTGGCACAAGTGCAGCAAGCGCGAATTAACTTAGCATAACCTAATATGCAGCTTTTGAGAAGGGGCGTGGATAGCAAAAGACCCGCCATAGGCGGTTGCCTACGGCGGGTATATAGTGCGAATTTCCACCTTACCACGACTGACTTACATCAGCACACCGGCAAAGACCGGAAAGTCTTAGAGAAAACTAGCGAGCCTTCTCTACGATGTCCAGGAGACGGAAGTGCTTGTCCTTGGACAGCGGGCGGGTCTCCTCGATGCGGACGCGGTCGCCGACACCGGCGAGGCCTTCCTCATCGTGAGCCTTCACGCGCGAGTTGGTGCGCATGATCTTGCCGTACAGGGCGTGCTGCTTGCGGTCCTCCAGCTCGACGACGATGGTCTTAGCCATCTTGTCGGAGACCACGTAGCCGGTGCGGACCTTCTTCTGGCCCTTTTCCTTCTTGTTCACGTTAGCCTCACTCATGCTGCGTCACCACCAGGGTTGGTCGACAGCCCGAGCTCGCGCTCGCGCAGGACCGTGTAGATGCGAGCGATGTCCTTCTTGACAACGCTCAGACGACGGTTGTTGGTCAGCTGGCCGGTCGCCATCTGGAAGCGAAGGTTGAACAGCTCTTCCTTGCTCTCCTTCAGGCGGGTGGTCAGCTCCTCGTTGCTGAGCTCGCGGAGCTCAGAGGCTGGGATACCAGTAGCCATTAGAACTGATCCTCCTTCTTCACGATGCGCACCTTGCATGGCAGCTTCGCGCCGGCGCGGCGCAGAGCCTCCAACGCGGTCTGCTCATCTGGGTACGACATCTCGAACAGGATGCGGCCAGGCTTGACGTTGGCGACCCACTTCTCGACCGGGCCCTTACCGGAACCCATACGCACGCCAAGCGGCTTCTGGGTCAGCGGACGGTCCGGGAAGATGTTGATCCACACCTTGCCACCACGCTTGATGTGGCGGTTGATGGCAATACGTGCAGCCTCGATCTGACGGTTCGTGATGTAGGTCGGCTCCAGGGCCTGCAGGCCGTAGTCGCCGAAGGTCACACGGTTGCCGCCCTTGGACATACCGCTACGGTTCGGGCGGTGCTGGCGGCGGAACTTAACGCGCTTGGGGATAAGCATTTGTTCTTAGCCCTCCTGCTTCTTCTCGGCGCGCTGGCGGCGTGCACCACCGCGGCGCGGGCGCTCACGGCGACCACCGCGGGACGGGCGCTCGTCGCGAGCGTTCATCAGGGACTCGCGGCGACCGCCGACGACGTCACCCTTGTAGATCCACACCTTGACGCCGATGCGGCCGAAGGTGGTGTGGGCCTCGTGGGTGCCGTAGTCGATCTCGGCACGGAGGGTGTGCAGCGGAACGCGACCCTCGTGGTAGCGCTCGGTGCGACCCATCTCCGCGCCGCCCAGGCGACCGGAGCAGACAACCTTGATGCCCTTGACCTGTGGCTGACGCATTGCACCCTGGATTGCCTTGCGCATAGCGCGGCGGAATGCAACACGGTTGACCAGCTGCTCGGCGATGGACTGAGCCACCAGCTGAGCGTTGGCATCAACGTTCTTGACTTCGAGGATGTTGAGCTGGACCTGCTTGCCGGTGAGCTTCTCGAGCTTGCCGCGGATGCGGTCAGCCTCGGAGCCACGACGGCCGATCACGATGCCCGGACGTGCGGTGTGGATGTCGACGCGCACACGGTCGTGCGTGCGCTCGATGACCACGTTCGCGATGCCGGCGCGCTCGAGGCCCTCGGAGAGGAACTCGCGGATCTTGATGTCTTCGGCAAGGTAGTCAGCGTACTGCTTGTCGGCGTACCAGCGGGACCGCCAATCGGAGGTGATACCCAGCCGGAGGCCGTGGGGTTGAATCTTCTGGCCCACTACTGAGCACTTCCCTTCTGGCTCTCGACTACCACGGTGATGTGGCTGCTGCGCTTACGGATGTGGAAAGCACGACCCTGAGCGCGCGGACGGAAACGACGCATGGTCGGGCCCTCGTCGGCGTATGCCTCGGAGATGACCAGGGTGCGCGGATCCAGACCAAAGTTGTTCTCTGCGTTAGCCGCTGCGGAGGCAACAACCTTGGCGACGTCCTCGGAAGCAGCCTGCGGGGCGTACTTCAGGATTGCCAGGGCGTCCTCGACGGACTTACCGCGGACCAGGTCGATCACGCGGCGTGCCTTCATCGGGCTGACGCGCACGAAACGCGCGGTGGCGCGTGCGGAATTCACAGTTTCAGTCATGATTATCGACGACCCTTCATGTCGTCCTTGACGTGACCCTTAAAGGTCTTCGTCGGTGCGAACTCGCCCAGCTTGTGACCAACCATCGAGTCATCGATGAACACCGGCACGTGCTTACGACCGTCGTGGACGGCGAAGGTGTGACCGATGAAGTCGGGCAAGATAGTCGAGCGGCGGGACCAGGTCTTGATGACCTGCTTGGTGCCCTTCTCGTTCTGAGCATCCACCTTGTTGAGGAGGTGCTCGTCAACGAATGGGCCCTTCTTAAGGCTGCGTGGCATTCTCTGCTACCTCCTCTTAGCGCTTCTTGTTGGGACGGCGACGGCGGACAATCATCTTGTCGCTCGGACGGTTCGGGCGGCGGGTGCGGCCCTCCAGCTGACCCCATGGGGACACTGGGTGGCGGCCACCGGACGTGCGGCCCTCACCACCACCGTGCGGGTGGTCGACCGGGTTCATAGCAGCACCGCGGACGGTCGGGCGCCAGCCCTTCCAGCGCATACGGCCGGCCTTGCCCCAGCGGATGTTGATCTGCTCCTGGTTACCGACCTCGCCGACGGTTGCACGACAACGGATGTCGACGCGGCGGATCTCGGAGGACGGCATACGCAGGACTGCGTACTTGCCTTCCTTACCCAGCAGCTGGATCGAGGCACCAGCGGAGCGGGCCATCTTGGCGCCGCCGCCTGGCTTCAGCTCGACGCAGTGGATGGTGGTACCGGCCGGGATGTTACGCAGCGGCAGGTTGTTACCAACCTTGATGTCTGCGTTCGGGCCGGACTCGACCAGTGCGCCCTGCTTCAGGCCGCGCGGGGCGATGATGTAGCGCTTCTCGCCGTCGCGGTAGTGCAGCAGTGCGATGTTTGCGGTGCGGTTCGGGTCGTACTCGATGTGAGCGACCTTTGCGACCACGCCGTCCTTGTCGTTACGACGGAAGTCGATCACGCGGTAGCGACGCTTGTGGCCGCCACCCTTGTGACGGGTGGTGATGTGGCCGTGAACGTTGCGGCCACCGGTCTTCGACAGCGGGCGCAGCAGAGACTTCTCTGGAGTGGAGCGAGTGATCTCGCTGAACTCGGAGACGGAGCTCGCGCGGCGACCCGGCGTAGTCGGCTTGTACTTACGAATAGCCATACTTTTGCTTCCTCTTTACCTGTCGGTTTGCCGGCGCTTACGCGACGGTGCCACCGAAGATGTCGATCGGATCGCTGCCGGCGACCAGGGTCACCATGGCGCGCTTGGTGGCCTTGCGACGACCGTAGCCGTAGCGGGTGCGCTTGAGCTTGCCCTCACGGTTTGCGGTGTTGACGCTGGCGACCTTCACGCCGAAGATCTGCTCGACGGCAATCTTGATCTGGGTCTTGTTGGACGTTGGTGCGACGAGGAACGTGTAAACGTTCTGCTCCATCAGGGCGTAAGACTTTTCAGACACGACCGGAGCGATGATGACGTCGCGAGGATCTACAACCTTGTTGCTCACTTAGCCTCCTCCTTCGTGTTCTGGTCCTCGGCCTTGTTGGCGCCGCTTGCGGCCTTGATGAAGGCGTCCAGTGCCTCGACAGAGAACACGACGTCGTCTGCGTACAGAACGTCGTAGGTGTTCAGCTGGTCTGCCGGCAGTGCGTGCACGTTCGGCAGGTTGGCGACGGACTTGCGAGCGGTCAGGTCCTCACGGGTGAGGACGACCAGGATCTGCTTGCGCTCGGTCAGACGCTCCAGGAAGGAACGTGCAGACTTGGTGGATGGGATCTGGCCCGGCACGAGCTCCTCGATCACGTGGATGCGTGAGTGGCGTGCGCGGTCAGACAGGGCGCCGCGCAGTGCGGCGGCCTTCATCTTCTTCGGGGTGCGCTGGGAGTAGTCGCGCGGCTGCGGGCCGTGGACCGTGCCACCACCGGTGAAGTGTGGTGCGCGGATGGAGCCCTGGCGTGCGCGGCCGGTGCCCTTCTGGCGGAATGGCTTGCGGCCACCGCCACGGACCTCGCCGCGACCCTTGGTTGCGTGCGTGCCCTGGCGCTTCGCTGCGAGCTGAGCGGTAACGACCTGGTGCATCAGCGCGACGGACGCCTCAACATCGAAGATGGATGCTGGGAGCTCTACGCTGCCGTTGGTCTTACCATCAGCGGTATGTACATCAAGCTTCAGATTGCTCATGCTTTAGCACCGCCCTTCACTGCGGTCTTGACAACGACGATGCCGCCGTTGATACCCGGAACTGCGCCCTTGATGAGCAGCAGGTTGGAATCGGTATCGACCTTGGCAACCTTCAGGTTCTGCATGGTCACGCGGTTGTTGCCCATGCGACCTGCCATGCGCTTGCCCTTGAAGACGCGACCCGGGGTAGCGGCTCCGCCGATACCACCGACGCGACGGTGCGCTGCCTGGTTACCGTGTGCTGCACCCTGGCCAGCAAAGCCGTGGCGCTTCATGCCACCGGCGAAGCCGTGACCCTTGGAGGTGCCGGTGACGTCCACGAAGTCGACCTCGTTGAAGATCTCGACGGTTACGTCCTGGCCGACCTCGTAGCCGGAAGCATCCGCGACGCGGATCTCGGCGACGTGGCGACGAGGGGTAACGCCGGCCTTCTTGAAGTGGCCAGACTCAGGCTTGTTGACCTTACGTGGGTCGATCTCACCGAATGCGATCTGGACGGCCTCGTAGCCGTCGATGTCCTTGGTGCGCACCTGGGTTACGACACAAGGCCCAGCCTCGACGACGGTGACCGGTACGACGCGGTTCTCGTCATCGAAGATCTGGGTCATGCCGAGCTTCTTGCCCAGGATGCCCTTGATCTCAATATCACTCATAGTTTTGTTCTCCGCTGCCTTTAAGCTGCTGTATTCAGACTCGACTCAGGCTTACTGAATGTTGACGTCGACGCTTGCCGGAAGGTCGATGCGCATGAGGGCATCAACGGTCTTCGGGGTTGGGTCGAGAATGTCGATCAGGCGCTTGTGAGTACGCATCTCGAAGTGCTCGCGCGAGTCCTTGTACTTGTGCGGCGAACGGATGACGCAGTAAACGTTCTTTTCAGTTGGCAACGGCACCGGGCCGACTACACGGGCGCCGGTACGAGTGACCGTCTCAACAATCTTCTTGGCAGAAGCGTCGATTGCCTCGTGATCGTAGGCCTTGAGCCTGATGCGGATCTTCTGTCCCGCCACGCTTGTCCTCTTCCTCAGCGTGCCCACGTTCTCGACCTGCTGTCGAGCTTGTGAGCGAACACGCTTCTTTTCTTGTCTTAACGCTGTCCGGCCGTGGGGCCTGGTCCAGACGCCAGTTTGCTCAGTGTCTTCTCTGTTCACTTCGTTGCACCGGTTGGGGTGGTAAACGATCGCGTTTGCGTTGTTCACAAAGCACACACTGTGTGTTGGAAGAGACCCTCCCCGCGTGGGGACTAGTGCTCATGCGCCTAAATACTGCTGGTTATCTGCAGTTGTGGACGCAGAGGAGGCAAAAGGTTCTTTCCTTATGCTTACTGCCGCTGTTCATTTACCATGTCCCACTCCGGCACCCGCGGTCGGGCGTGTCGCCGTTCCCGCGCGAAGTACCGCACAGCAGAGTTATCCCCCACTGTGTTGGTTCATGCTCGCTTCACCATCAGCACCTTCTTGGCTGGGCGTTTTATCCTGATCAGTTCCGGTTAGGCTTAATCAAGCACGCATGGCCTCATGTGCCGTGTTAAAGCAACGTCAAGTATTCAACCACATCGAACGCGTGAGGCCAAATTTATTTTTCTGAGCCCGCGGCGGCTCGCTCACGGGCCGAGGGCAGCGCACGACGGGAGCTTTAACACAGCGTGTGCAACACGCATTAGAATCGCCACATAGTTTTCTCGTAGAGGTTTCAGGCGTGATCGTTGCTGACACCTTATATATAAGGAGGGCAAAACAGTGAGCGATTCTATGGATCCCCGTCGGCGCCCCTCGGATCCTAGGAGATCCCCGCTGCCTGCTCCACGTTCCCCGCAGTCCGATGAGGGCGGCCCGCAGCCGCCGACTTACCGGCGCGCGAACACACCGGCGCCGGAGCGGGAGGCAGGGCAGCGGTCAACCCGCGGCCCTCGTTACGCAGACCACGGCGCCGCTCAAGGCTCCCACCCGCGCCCCCGCCCTCGTGCGCAGCAGCCACGCGGCAGTCGACCCATTCCGGAAGGTGAGCAACGCCCCCGCTCGCAAGGTAGGCCCCAGCGCCGCCGCCCGCTTTCCCAAGAAGAGGTCGGCACTCCTCGTTCACGCCAGGGCCAACCGCAGCGCCGTCCCCGCCCCCAGGCATCAGAAGGGGGCCGCCCCACTCCGCCGAGCCAGCGCCGTCCACGTCCGCAGGGCGAACCCCCGCGTCGCCGACCGCAGGGCGAACCCCAGCGCCGCCGACCGCAGGCCCCCATTGACGGGCAACCGAACGCTCGACGCCCGCGCCGCCCGCGGCCTGAGGGGGAGCAACCTCGTTACCGCAGGGATGGCCAGCCAGGAGGCTCGACTCCTCGTCGGCGCACCGCGACGTCCAGTAGCCCTGGCCATGGGCACCGTAGCCCGAGGCAGGGTCGCGCACTTGGTCCGGAGATGGCCGCTGTGCAGCAGCGCCGCGCCCGCCGGGATGAAGAGAGAGCTCAGCACCGGCGGCCGGAACCGCAGCTTGGCTCTGCCTGGCGGGAGACCTCTTCGCGCGATGGCAAGAAGAAGCCGATGTGGCTCAAGCTCGGTGCCGCCGCACTAGCCCTGGTGCTCGTGTTTGCGCTCTGGCCTTCGGGCGGGTTCTCCCCTCCGGAGGATTTGGAGAACAACGAGGTAATCGCGGAGCAGTCGCCTCCCATCGACCCCTCCCCTGTGATCGAGATGTACGTACCCGCCCTGAAGATGCACGCCACCTTCGAGGACGGGCCGTGTCGCGTGAAGGACGGCGCGATCAACCCGGACACGATGGACAAGGCCTGCACCTACACCTCGGAGGACAAGCCCTACTCCCTACCCGGCACCAACGCCAAGGACATTGTGGTCATTACGGGCCACACGGGCGCGGGCGTTCCAGCCGTATTTAACGACCTCTACGACGGCGCGAAGGATAAGCACAAGGTCAGCATCGGTGACAAGCTCTACCTGCGCACCCAGGCCTCCGGCGATACTTGGCTCGTGTACTCCGCAACCGATCTCCACGACCCGGAGAAGGAGGGGCTCTCACAAAGCCCCGAGATTTGGGGCGAGGGCCCCATGCCGGGCCGACTGCTGACGATCAGCTGCATTCAGCCGGCGAACCTGCTCGCCCCGGCCGTTCGCAATGCGGTGGTGGGCTGGCAGTTCCAGGGCACCTCCACAACGGTGGACAAGGGCGAGGAGGAGCAAGCACCCCAAGAAGCGGAGTAATGACAAGCTGAGAATTCCACCCCTTTTTGAGGGTTTTTCTCATTCTGTGTGCAAAATTTGTTGCGAGAGTTAAGGAAGCGCTTATAGTTGACACTGTTGATGCCGCCTCCGATGTTTGGCATTACGCAACACCAATTTCTTTCAAGGAGAGATCATGAAGCGTTTTCCACGCACTCTGACCGCTGCCGTCATGGCAGGCGCCCTGGCCGTCGGTGGCGCAACCGTCGCACAGGCACAGATCCCGACCCCGCAGTCCGTCACGGTCGACGGCGTCGAGTACTACCTCACGGACAACGGCCGCTACTACAACAAGGAAGCGGACGCATACCTGACCGATGAGCAGGCTGAAGAGGCAGTAAAGAAGCACGCAGAGGACAATAACCAGACGGATCCGGAGACCGAGGGCGACAAGTCCGAGGACGGGAAGACCGAGGGCGACAAGTCCGAGGACGAGGACCCGGCTGGCGATGACAACCAGGGCATCCCGAATCCAGCAACCAAGGAGGACTCTAAGGGCAACACCTGGTACCAGCACCTGCAGGATTCGAACCTCTACGTTGACTCCCCGGACAAGGTGAACGCTGAGATCACCGACGAGCTGCGCGACGCATACGCAAAGGCCTTCCCGGAGGAGAAGGAGTTCGACAAGAAGAAGCTGGCTTGGCTGGCTCTGCCGGCAGCCCTGATCATCGGTGGCATCGTTTACCACCTGATGAAGGACGGCCAGACCTACACCCCGGACGAGGGTCGCAAGAACGAGGACCCGACCGCTGAGGAGAAGGCTGCTTCCGACAAGCTGCTCGGCGAGAACAAGGACGAGGTCATCGCACAGGGCGGTCAGCTGGCTGAGGGCGCAGACGCCGCAGCTACCGACCGTGGTATCGCAGCCGAGACCGGCTCCAACGCTGCCGCACGCGGCCTGGCTGCACTCGCAGTCGTCGCAATGGTTGCAGCTGGTGCATTCGCAGCTTCCCGCAAGCTGTTCGCCTAAAACGGCATCAACGCTTAACAGCCCCTCACCCGCCGAGCGCAACGCTCTAGGCACAACGGGCAGTTAACACCCCGGCCCACCCCCTCCCCCGGACCATCCGGCGGAGGGGGTGGGCTTTTATATACCCACACGAGCTCCCAACTGCGATAACCTGAAAGGCATTGCGCACAGCGGCCACATAAGGTCGGCAGCGCCAGAGCGAGCCCGGCAGCGCCAGCACGCCACCAGGGCTCCAAAGCACCCAACAAGGGCACACAACCATCGAGAAGAGGCTTCCATGGCCAACCAGGCCCGCAACACCGGCGGCAACCAGAGCTTCCGCAAGAACCCGGAGTACGTCAAGGCCCGCCGCGCCATCGTCCGCGAACACCACCCGGACCACGGCGGGTCCAACGAGGCCCTCATCGCGGAGCTCAAGAAGCTCGACGAGCGCTGGGAGCGCAAGACCGCGTTCAGTGCAGCCGTGCGAGAACAGCTCCAGGAGCACCGCCCCTCCTTCATCGACCCGAAGGCCGCAGAACAGGCCATCCAGTTCGCAGAGCGCTACGCGGACCCCGTCGTCTCAACCGCGGACTACCTCGTCGAGCGCGGCGAGAAGGGCGGCAAGTGGCTCAGGGAGAAGGGCCAGGGCCTCTACGAGTCCAAGGTCCCACCCAAGGTGAAGCAGAGGGTCGAGAAGACCGCTCAGGACGTCCTCAACCGCGCCACAAAGCGCTTCAAGACCGGCAAGTAGCCCCGCCCCCTTAGACGCAAGGAACCCCCGGTAGCTCGCTGAGAAGCGAAGCTCCGGGGGTTAACGCTTCCCGCCGGCCCCTAGGGGCTAGCGGCAAGCCAACCGCTTAAAGAAGCAGTATTACTTGTTGATCTTGGTCACACGACCAGCACCAACGGTGCGGCCACCCTCACGGATAGCGAAGCGCAGGCCCTCGTCCATTGCGACCGGCTGGATCAGCTTGACTCTCATCTCAACGTTGTCGCCCGGCATGACCATGTCGGTGCCCTCTGGCAGGGAAACGACACCGGTGACGTCGGTGGTACGGAAGTAGAACTGCGGACGGTAGTTGTCGAAGAACGGGGTGTGACGGCCGCCTTCGTCCTTGGACAGGACGTAGACGGAGCCCTCGAACTCGCTGTGCGGGGTGTAAGCGCCCGGCTTAGCGATGACCTGGCCACGCTCGACGTCCTCGCGCTTCAGACCACGCAGCAGCAGTGCAGCGTTGTCGCCAGCCTCTGCGGTGTCCAGCAGCTTGTTGAACATCTCGATGGAGGTGACGGTGGTCTTGGTGGACTTCTCGCGGATGCCCAGGATCTCGACCTCGTCGTTCAGGTTCAGGACGCCACGCTCAACACGGCCGGTAACAACGGTACCGCGACCGGTAATGGTGAAGATGTCCTCAACCGGCATCAGGAACGGCTTGTCGGTCTCGCGCTCCGGGTCCGGGATGGACTCGTCGCAAGCCTTCATCAGCTCGAGGATGGAGTCGACCCACTTCTGCTCGCCCTCCAGGGCGCCCAGTGCGGAGATCGGGACGACCGGAGCCTCCTCGTCGAAGCCCTGCTCGCCCAGCAGCTCGCGGACCTCCATCTCGACGAGCTCGAGGAGCTCCTCATCGTCAACCATGTCGCACTTGTTCAGTGCAACGAGGATGTACGGAACGCCGACCTGGCGAGCCAGCAGAACGTGCTCACGGGTCTGCGGCATCGGGCCATCGGTTGCAGCAACAACCAGGATGGCGCCGTCCATCTGAGCAGCACCGGTGATCATGTTCTTGACGTAGTCAGCGTGGCCCGGGGCATCGACGTGTGCGTAGTGACGCTTCTCAGTCTCGTACTCGACGTGAGAAATGTTAATCGTGATGCCGCGCTCCTTCTCCTCCGGCGCCTTATCGATGGCGTCGTAGGCGAAGGCCTTGTTCTGCTCTGGGTAGGTCTCGTGCAGAACCTTGGTGATCGCAGCAGTCGTGGTGGTCTTACCGTGGTCAACGTGACCGATGGTACCGATGTTTACGTGCGGCTTTGTGCGCTCGAACTTTGCCTTCGCCACTTAGTGTCCTCCTGGACTTCTCGGTGGCTACGACTCTCGCAGCCACATTGATTTACTTCTCCGGTTCACCATTTTACCTCTTAACGGCAGGTAGCTGACAAACCGAAATTTATTATGCCGATTACATACTGTCCTGAAATCAGCAACCAGACGCGCTGGCGCTTGATCTCAGCCACCCTGAAGAACTCTTAAGGCTCTCCAAGTGGGTAACGGCCAGCACACCGCATCATACTCAAATGTGAAGTACTTTAAAAACTTCGATGGTGCGACGTGCAAGCCCCTACCCCACCCCCCAAGCGCGGGGTCGGTGTTTGCCCAGGTTTCGCGCGGTTCCACTCGCGTGGACCGCACCCGGGTGGGCTTAAAGGTGTAGAACCTCGACGTCGGGAGGCTAGCTAGCACTAGCAGCTAGCCCACCCCGCATCGGGAACTACTTGCCGGTGCGCTCGGCGATGATCTCCTCAGCCACGTTCTGAGGAACCTCAGCGTAGGAGTCGAAGATCATGGAGTAGTTGGCGCGGCCCTGGGTCTTGGAACGCAGGTCGCCAACATAGCCGAACATCTGGGACAGCGGGACGCGGGCCTTAACGACCTTCGCACCGGAGCGGTCCTCCATGGAGGACACGGAGCCACGGCGGGAGTTGACGTCGCCGATGACCTCACCCATGTACTCCTCAGGGGTGATGATCTCCACGGCCATCATCGGCTCCAGCAGAACCGGCTTAGCCTTCGCCACGGCCTCCTTGAGAGCCATGGAACCAGCCAGCTTGAAGGCCATCTCGGAGGAGTCAACCTCGTGGTAAGCACCGTCCAGCAGGGTGGCCTTGATGTTCACCAGCGGGAAGCCAGCGAGGTAGCCGTACTGCATGGCGTCCTGGATACCCTGGTCGACCGACGGGATGTACTCCTTCGGAATACGGCCACCGGTGACCTCGTCGATGAACTCGTAGGTCTCCTCGGAGCCCTCCTCCGGCTCCAGCGGCTCCAGAGCGATGATGACGCGAGCGAACTGACCGGAACCACCGGTCTGCTTCTTGTGCGTGTACTCGAGCTTCTCGACTGGCTTCTTGATGGTCTCGCGGTAAGCAACCTGCGGAGCACCAACGTTTGCCTCGACCTTGAACTCGCGCTTCATGCGGTCCACCAGGACGTCGAGGTGCAGCTCACCCATACCGCCGATGACGGTCTGGCCGGTCTCCTCGTCCAGCTTCACGGTGAAGGTCGGGTCCTCTTCCGCCAGCTTCTGGATAGCGGTACCCAGCTTCTCCTGGTCAGACTTGGTCTTCGGCTCGATGGCCACCTCGATGACCGGGTCCGGGAAGTCCATGTCCTCGAGGACGACCGGGTTAGCGGAGTCGGACAGGGTGTCACCGGTGGAGGTGTCCTTCAGGCCGATGAAGGCGTAGATGTGACCGGCGGATGCGCGGTCAACCGGCTGCTCCTTGTTGGAGTGCATCTGGAACAGCTTGCCGACGCGCTCCGGCTTGTCCTTGGTGGAGTTGATGATCTTGTCACCGGTCTCCACGGAACCGGAGTAGACGCGAACGTAGGTCAGCTTGCCGAAGAACGGGTGCACAGCGACCTTGAACGCCAGAGCGGAGAACGGCTCGTCGCGGGACGGCTTGCGGTTGCGCTCAACCTCGCGGTCCTTCGGGTCGAAGCCCTTGATCGAGCCGACGTCCATCGGGTTCGGCAGGTAGTCGACGATGGCGTCCAGGATCGGCTGGATGCCCTTGTTCTTGTAGGCGGTACCACAGAAGACCGGGTATGCCTCGCCGTTGATGGTGAGGTGACGGATCTGCTTCTTGATCTCGTCGACGGTGATCTCCTCGCCGGCGAAGTAGCGCTCCATGAGCTCTTCGTCGGACTCCGCGACAGCCTCGATCAGCTTCTCGCGGTACTCCTCAGCCTTCTCCTGCAGGTCGGCCGGGATCTCCTCGATGGTCGGCTCGGTGCCTGCGGCAACGACGCCTGGCCACATCAGGGCCTTCATCTGCAGCAGGTCGACAACACCCTCGAAGTTGTCCTCAGCGCCGATCGGCAGCTCCATGACCAGCGGCTTCGCACCGAGGCGGTCGATGATGGTCTGCACGGTGTGGTAGAAGTCCGCGCCCAGCTTGTCCATCTTGTTGACGAAGCAGATGCGCGGGACGTCGTACTTATCAGCCTGGCGCCAGACCTGCTCAGACTGCGGCTCAACGCCTTCCTTCGCGTCGAAGACAGCAACAGCGCCGTCCAGGACACGCAGGGAACGCTCGACCTCAACGGTGAAGTCGACGTGACCCGGGGTATCGATCAGGTTGATCTGGTTGTCGTTCCAGAAGCAGGTCGTCGCGGCGGACGTAATCGTGATGCCGCGCTCCTTCTCCTGGTCCATCCAGTCCATCGTGGATGCACCGTCGTGGGTCTCGCCCACCTTACGGTTGATACCGGTGTAGAAGAGGATACGTTCGGTGGTGGTGGTCTTACCGGCATCGATGTGGGCCATGATGCCGATGTTGCGGACCTTCTTCAGGTCGGTCAGTGCTTCGAGTGCCACTGGTTAAAAACTCCGCTCAATCGTTGTCGAGCGGCCCGGACCTTAAGGTTGTTGGTCGCATAAGGCCTAGCGAGCCGCATGGGTCTGTTCAGGTTCTATTTTGCCATTTTTATGGCCGTCTGGAGTAGGGGGAGTTTTCCCTCCCCCACTACTCCCGCCTGGGCTAGCCGCAGCGACCGCGGCCAGCCGGTCAAGCGACTACCAGCGGTAGTGAGCGAAGGCGCGGTTAGCCTCAGCCATCTTGTGGATGTCCTCGCGACGCTTCACGGAAGCGCCCAGGCCGTTGGAGGCATCGAGGATCTCGTTGGCGAGACGCTCAACCATGGAGTTCTCGCGACGCTGGCGGCTGAAGGTGACGAGCCAACGCAGTGCCAGGGTGGTGGAACGGCCCGGACGGACGTCGACCGGGACCTGGTAGGTTGCGCCACCGACGCGGCGGGAACGAACCTCGAGGGCCGGCTTAACGTTGTCGAGTGCCTTCTTCAGGGTCAGGACCGGGTCGGTGCCGGTCTTCTCGCGGCACTGCTCGAGGGCACCGTAGACGATGCGCTCAGCGGTGGACTTCTTGCCGTCGATCAGGATCTTGTTGACCAGCTGGGAGACGAGGACGTCGCCGTACACCGGGTCCTTGACGAGTGGGCGCTGTGCTACTGGACCTTTACGTGGCATGGCTTACTTCTCCTTCTTGACGCCGTAGCGGGAACGTGCCTGCTTACGGTCCTTGACACCCTGGGTATCCAGAGCGCCACGGACGATCTTGTAGCGAACACCCGGGAGGTCCTTCACACGACCACCGCGGACGAGCACCATGGAGTGCTCCTGGAGGTTGTGGCCCTCACCTGGGATGTAAGCGGAGACCTCGATGCCGGAGGTCAGGCGGACACGGGCGACCTTACGCAGAGCCGAGTTCGGCTTCTTCGGGGTGGTGGTGTACACGCGGGTGCACACGCCACGACGCTGCGGGGAGCCCTTCAGACCGGCGGTCGCAACCTTGCCCGGCTTATCGTGGCGACCCTTGCGGATCAGCTGCTGAATAGTTGGCATAGATAGACTTTCTTCTTTGGGTTTTAAACTTGCAGAAGCCTCGGTATGTCGTGAACCCCCTGGCGGGGCACCCACTTGCCGAACTGAGCGAAAACACCCTTGAACAGCAAAAAATGGGGGCTCTTTCCGGGGCCACTACCGTTTTGTATCACTCCGCGCACTCGGCACGAAGATCCCTGTATTAAGCACCCTCTGCCGTTTACCATTCGGTACGCGCCATCGGAGCAATACAATCTACGCGGGTCAGATTACCCCAGGGGCTACCGAAAACCAAATGCACCCGGAGGTACTTTCGGGCGTGACTCCAGGCGCACGTACCGGCAGGCGACCACGGCTGGCCCTGGCTGGCGCTAACAGTCCCCAGCCCAGCCTCACTCCCCCGCCGTGTTGCCGCCTTTCCCCCTAACCGTGAGCTAGTTGCTGCAGCTCTGTGGAATATCCTTCTTGCCGCTCTTCCACTGCTTGAGCGCATCCTTCACCGCGCCGGCGTAGAGCTTCGCGCCCTTTTCGCCTGGGTGGATGCCGTCGACGAAGTCGTCGTTCTCCTTCGCTGCCTCGCACCAGTTCGCGAGGTAAACGTTCGGGGTCTTCTTCGCCTCCGCGATGAGCTCCTCGTTGGCGTGCGCCATCCAGTCACGGTCACCGTAGGGCATCACGTAGATAATGACGCGATCCTTGCCCACGGCCTCCCGGATCTTCTTCAGCATCTCCGGGTCCCCCGCGCCGTCGGAGGGGCCATTGGTGCCCAGGCCGAGCACCACGAACTCGCGCAGCGTTCCGGCGTCCGACATCTGCTGCAGGATCGGCAGTGCCGCGATGTAGTGCCTGCTCTGTGCTGCGTCCACGGTCGTGCCAGGGAACTTCTCCTGCAGCGCGTCCACGGAGGCCAGCATCACGGAGTCACCGACCATGCTGATCTTGTTGCCGGAAGGCATCTTGCGATCCTCGACCGGGATCTTGCTGCCATCCTTCGGGACGGGCGGGGTGGTCTTCGCTGCTTCCTCGTTGGCCTTCTGCAGGCGCTCGGACTTTTCCTTCAGGTCCTTTTCCAGGCTCGACTCCGAAGGAGCGGTGGCCAGCCCGCAGGCGGTCAGCGCCCCCACGAGGACGACGGCGAATCCGACACTCAGTTTGCGCATCACTCCACCACTAAACCAGCCCTTGATCGTCGTGCGGTAACCGTGGCGCCGGAACGGGGTTTCGATGTGATTAAAGCTCCACTCGGAGATCAGGGCGGTAAGAATCACAGCCACGAGGCCGATGAGCCGCTCGGGGGCCTTGGGCACCAGAACCGGCAGAATCATCACGATCGGCCAGTGCCACAGGTAGATGGAAAAGGAGCGGTGCCCCAGCCAGCGGAGCACGCGGATGTTCATCCACTCGTCGATGGCGTTATCTCCGCGCGCCAGCCCCATCACGACCAGAGAAGTCAACAGGCTGGCGATGACCAGCCCGCCACGGTAGGTGAACGCACTTTCCGCGTGCACGGTCATCATCATCGCCACGAGCCCCACGAAGGCCAGGGCAGGGACCCAGCCCGCGAGCAGCTGATGCTTGAACCAGTTGAGGCGGCGCGGATGCGAGTCCGCGACCCGGGAACGCACCGGGGAGGTCAGCAGGAGTGCGACCAGCGAACCGAGCAGCAGACCAAAAGCGTGAGTATCCGTGCCGTAGTAGACCCGCGACGGGTCCTGCTGCGGATCGAAGATCACCGCCATCGCGACCATGGAGGCGACGGCCAACACCGCCGTCAGCACCGCCATGCGCGGGCGGAAGCGAGTCGCGTTGCGCCGCACGGCGAGCAGCACCAACCAGACCAGAATCGGCCAGATCAGGTAGTACTGCTCCTCGATCGCCAGCGACCAATAGTGTGCAGTGACCTGGATATCCGACTTCGCGAAATAGGACTCAGAGTTCGCGATCTGCACCCAGTTATTGACGAAGAACGCGGTACCGAAAAACTGGGCGCGCAGCTTCACCGCAAGATCGCCGCCGATCGTCCCCACCACGGCCGTCGTCATGATGAGAACGAACAGGGCCAACGGGGCGATGCGCCGCAGACGTCGCCTCCAGAAGACCCGGAAGCTCACGCCCTGGGTGAGGGCGACCTCGCGCAGCAGAATCGACGTGATCAGGAAGCCGGAGAGCACGAAGAAGACGTCCACGCCCATGAACCCGCCGGGCAGGATGTCGCCGAAGAAGTGGTACAGCACCACGGCTGCCACCGCGACCCCTCGCAGCCCGTCGAGACCCGCGATCTGACGAATTCGGACGTGCACTTCTACTCCCTCCGGCTCGAATTGCCACCAAGTGAGATTAGCACCACAGGCGGGCAATCTTGCAGCCAAAGAGAGGGCTTTATGGCCATGTTCAGTTAACGCCCAGCTCACCTTCCCGTCGCGGGCAGGCGAGAGGGGTGGCGAGCCATGACGGGAGCACTGCGGAACCACTTCGACACCCCAATGAGGCCAAGATCACGCTCTCACTACACGTGCGCATCAAACACACCACACGCACAACTAGGCACTACATATGGGCATTATAGACACGTCACCATCTATATATTGCGCTTCCATTGCTTGCGGGGCCCGGAATTCCACGTATGTTATTTGGCACCAGCCGGGGTGGAACCCCACCCGCCACGGCTCATCCCCACCCCGACGAGAGGAGCCTCCATGTCCGCACCCAGCATTCGATCCTCAGCCCACCGCACAGGCCACACCCGCAACGCGCAGCAGCGAGTCGCCGTCGACCCCACCGAAACAGTCGAGGAGTACCTGCACCGCCAAGACTGGCGCATCAACGCCAACGCAAACCAGGACTACTCAATCGGCGGGCTCATCCTCAACGCCTCCGGCAAGATCGCCGCAAACTACTGGCTGGACGAGATCTTCGCCCCCGAGGCTGGCGCCGCCCACCGCTCCGGCGATATCCACATCCACGACCTCGACAGCCTCACCGGCTACTGCGCCGGCTGGTCCCTGCGCCAACTCCTCGAAGAAGGCTTCGGCGGCGTCCCGGGCGCGATCTCTTCCCATCCGCCCCGCCACCTCTCCAGCGCCTGCGGCCAGGCCGTCAACTTCCTCGGCACCCTACAAAACGAGTGGGCCGGCGCCCAGGCGTTCTCCAGCTTCGACACCTACATGGCCCCCTTCGTCCGCCTGGATAGCCTCAGCTTCGAGGAAGTCAAGCAGTGCCTGCAGGAATTCATCTATAACCTCAACGTGCCCTCCCGCTGGGGCACCCAAACCCCCTTCACCAACCTCACCTTCGACTGGACCTGCCCCGCCGACCTCGCAGAACAGAACCCACTCATCGGGGGCGAGCCCGTGGACTTCACCTACGGCGAACTCCAAGCAGAGATGGACATAATTAACCGGGCCTTCCTGGAGGTCATGAGCGCCGGGGATGCCGATGGCCGCCCGTTCACCTTTCCCATCCCCACCTACAACATCACCCCGGACTTCGACTGGTACAGCACCAACGCCGCGTTGCTTTTCGACATGACCGCCAAGTACGGACTGCCGTACTTCCAGAACTTCCTCAACTCGGACCTCGACCCGGGCATGGTTCGCTCCATGTGCTGCCGCCTGCAGCTGGATCTCCGCGAACTAATGAAGCGTGGCAATGGCCTTTTCGGCTCTTCCGAGCTGACCGGCTCGATCGGCGTCGTCACGATCAACTGCGCGCGGCTCGGCTACCTGCACCGTGGTGACGAAGCAGCACTCTTCGCGGCGGTAGATGAACTCGTGGACCTCGCGGTCAACACACTGGAACGGCGCCGGAAGTTCGTCACCGAGAACATGGAACGAGGCTTGTACCCCTACACCAGCCGCTGGCTCCCCAACCTGAACAACCACTTCTCGACCATCGGCGTGAACGGCTGCAACGAAATGATCCGCAACTTCACCGGCGGGGACCGCGACATCACCGACCACGAGGGCCACGCGCTCGTCGCCCGGCTACTCGACCACCTCAACGACCGGCTCGTCGAAGCACAGGAAGCTACCGGCAACCTCTACAACCTGGAAGCCACCCCGGCTGAAGGCGCGACCTACCGCTTCGCCCGCGAGGACCGCGCACGCTACCCGGAAATCCTGCAGGCAGGCACCGCAGAGCAGCCGTACTACACCAATTCCTCGCAGCTGCCCGTGGCGCACACCCCGGACCCCTTCGAGGCACTGGCCGAGCAGGAGGAACTACAGAAGAAGTACACCGGCGGCACCGTGCTGCACCTCTACATGGGAGCCGCGATGAGCTCCGGGGAGGCCTGCGCGACCTTGGTACGCCGGGCGTTGGAGAGCTTCGAGCTGCCGTACCTGACGGTCACCCCGACGTTCTCGGTATGCCCACAGCATGGCTACCTTTCCGGCGAACACCCGCAGTGTCCCAACTGCGGCACCGATACCGAGGTGTGGACGCGCGTGATGGGCTACTTCCGGCCGACGAGCAGCTTCAACACCGGCAAGCGCGGCGAGTTCAGCGAGCGGGAGTACTTCCGCGAGGCTGAGGCCGGGCTGGGCGGTGCTGAGATTGACGGTGCGGGGTCGCACGATACTGGACTAGTCAGCACTGGGCAGGTTGGCGAGTTCTCGCCGTCCGCGGTTGGAGCCCGACCGCATGCGTAGTTCCGCCGCTTTTCAGGACGCCAACAGCTTGGCCTTGGCAGGGCTGATTCCCTTTTCCGCTACTGACTGGCCGGGAAAATTGACAGCGACGGTGTTCACCCAGGGTTGCCCGCTGCGCTGCGTGTACTGCCACAATGCGCAGCTGCAAGAATTCCCGGTGGTGGGCGGAGGCGAGCCTGCTGCAGATTTGGGCGGGGCTGGCGAAGGCTCGGGTGGGACTCGCGGAGCCGAGGGCCGACCGCTCTTCTCGGATGCTCTGGAGCTCATGGAGCGGCGCCGGGGGATGCTTGACGGTTTGGTGATCTCTGGTGGGGAGCCACTAGCGGCCGCCGGGCTACCCGCAGCGATTGCGGACACGAAGGCTGCTGGCTTCCCGGTGGGATTGCACACCAGCGGGTACGCGCCGGCGCGGTTGCGCGCCTTGCTGTCCAAGGAGGCCACGCGACCCGACTGGATCGGGCTGGATGTTAAGGCACTCCCCCGTCATGCTGCTGCAGTCACGGGGCTGGCGCCGCGGGCCGCGGAGCGAATGTGGGATTCACTACGCGTAGCCGCCGCCGCGGCGGAACAGTACGGCGTGGAACTGCAGATGCGCACCACGCTCTGGCCGGGCTCGGTGATCGAGCAGCACCTTGAGGAGCTCCAGGGCGAGGTCGCAAGGCTCGGGCACGAGCTACACCTGCAGTGGGCCCGGAACGTCGATGGCGCCGGGCGCTATGTGGCTTAGCGGCGCTTCTTGCCGAAAGTTTTGGTGAAATTCAGACCCGGGATGCCGGTCTGGATGCGGATCATCTGCTGCCCATTGGCCTTCTGGGTGATGCGGGCCGGCCCCAGCTTGTAGGAGCCGCCCACCCCGCCACTGGAAACGTTGATGCGGCCGTTGCGGCCGACCTTCTTGGACTCACGAAAAAAGATTCCCATGGGCTCAGAGTCTAGCGGGTGAAGCGGACTGCACCCCGGGTGCACCCGCGCACATGCGGAAACCAAAGCCAAGAAAAGCTTTTACGGTTTTGGCCCGCTAGTCAGTTCACGCCAATGCTATATTTACTTTCACCACAGAAACCTTCTGTGCGGTATTGGTACGAGACCTTAAGGATGGCCCGATGAAGAGCCTTCGTATTAATCGCGGTGTCGCAGCTGGCGCGGCCGCAGTTTCCCTCCTTTTTACGGCTACCGGTGTAGCTGCCCCTTCCCTGCTCAGCCAGGCAGCGGCTGAGTCCACCAGCAAGGACCTGGCGCTGAAGTGCACGTATAATGCGCTCGGCGAGAGGGTGGCCGAGACCAGCAACACGATCACCGTTGACATGCCCACCGAGGTCGAGGCTGGCGCGGAAATCCCGGTGAAGGTCACGACCGGCACTACTAAGATCACTAACAAGACGCTCTTCAGCCTGGTTAAGACCGTCAGCGCGAAAAACAGCACCGTCCGCCTGCAGGTCTCCCCCAACGCGGAGCTCGTGGGTAGCCCGCAGGGAATCACCCTCGCCAATGGTGTCCTGAGCATCTCCAACGCACTCTCTGCGTCGAAGACCTCCGCCAGTGACATTACCGTCACCGCGCAGCCAGCCGAGTTCACCCTGCGCTCTAAGGATGGCGAGAAGGTCACCATCGGCGCTGCAAGCAACATCATCAGCCTGACGATGAACACTAGTAGCGGTGTAGCGCCCACCGTGCCAACCAACTGCACGACCACCGCGGTTCAGCTGAACCAGACCACCATCAAGGCTGCTCCGGCACCGGAGCCGACCCCGGAGCCGTCGGAGACCAAGCCGGCTGACCCGGCACCGGCTGAGACCGACAAGCCGACCAACCCGGAGCCGGGCGAGACCACTTCGTCGGATAAGCCAACTGATCCGGCACCGACCGACCCGACCAAGCCTGAGCCCACTCCGGAGCCAACGGAAACCGACAAGCCAGGCGAGACCACCGACCCAGAGCCGGGTCCATCCGAGACCGAGAAGCCAGGCGAGCCGGAGCCAAGCGAGACCACCGACCCAGAGCCGAGCGAGACCGATAAGCCGACCGATCCCCCGGCAAACAACGAGCCTCAGGGATCCTCCACGGACGGCATCGCGTCCTTCTTCAAGAAGATCTTTGGCATCGACAAGTCGGACGAGGGCAAGAACACGGCAAAGACCTTCTGGCTTTCCCTCTTCGGTGGCGGGCTGCTGGCAGTGATCATCTCCGCCGTGCTGAACTTCATCCGATAGGACCAAGCCACATGGCTTAGCAGCGTTCAGTTGTGCCTCTCGTACCCCGGGGGACGCAACACCCCAAGGCCGCTTTCCTACTCCCACGGGAGTATCTCTCCGGGAAGCGGCCTTCGCCTATGCCCAGCGCGCCCAGCTTTCGCTAAGCTGCACTATCCTCTTAGCCATGAACGACGACGCCCTCCGTTGCGATGACAACGACCGCAACCGCGCCCAAGCTCTCCTCCACGACGCACTTGGCCGAGGCCAGATCAGCATCGCGGAGTTCGACGAGCGGGTGCAGCAGTGCATCGTCGCCCAGACCCGTGGCGAGCTGCTCGTGCCGCTGACCGATCTCTTCCTCGACCCGCGCACGGCACTCTACGGCCACCCGACAACCCCCGCTGCCCCGCCGAGCCCGAGCACGCCCACGCAGCGGCCCGCACCCACGAACAATGGGCAAAGCTTCTGGGAGAAGCTCACCAACTTCAACCGCCCGGCGGTACCCACGCGATCCCCGGAAGAGGTCGCCTACTTCGCCAACCAGATGGTCACCGGCGAGAACCTGCCCAACAACAGGGTGCAGGCTCTATTCTCTGATCGCCGGCTCCACCACTGGACCGTGCCCGCCTACCAGGAGATCCGAGCGCACGCCGGAACAGTGACTGTCGACCTTCTCGCCGCGCGCCTGGCCTCGCACCACACCACCATCGACGTGGGGGCCGCATTCGGGGAGGTCAAGATCCTCGTTCCAGAGGGCATCCGCGTGCACATCGACACCGACGGCTCCTTCGGGGAGACGACCTTCAAGGTCGCCCGCGGCGCTGTCCCACCGGAGCAGCTCCCCGCGAACGCGCCGACGCTGCGCATCACGGGCTCGCACAACCTCGGCTCCGTCACCGTGCGCGTCTTGCGCCTGGACTAAGCGGGGCCGGCACTGCCGCACCCCTTCGCTCGTATCGGCGCTCATTTCCGCTGCGCCCGCTCCCCCATCCCCGAAGCCCCGTCCCCCCCCTCCCC
>NZ_KV823484.1:0-2459 GCF_001815965.1 Corynebacterium sp. HMSC22B11
CCCGCCCGCGGGCTGCGGGTATTGCCGGTGCCCCTCCGGCCGGGCGGTGGCTGGGCGCGGCGGCTGCTGGTACGCGCCGCGTGGCTGGGCCTCCGGGTGTGCCGGGCGGTACGCGCCCTGCTGGGGAGCTGCGGCCGGGCGCGGTGCGTAGCCCCCGCGGCTATCGTGTGGTCGCTGCGTACCAGCCGGTGGGGCCTGCCGGTAGCGGGGCGGCTCCGGTCGCTGCGTCCTCTCGCGCTGTGGGGCCTTCTCTGGGCGCTGGAGCCGCTCGGCGCGCTGATTCTTTTCTGCGTGCTGGGGCCTTTCGTGGCGACCGTGTTCGGATCCCGGTGCCGGGGAACGGTGCTGGCCGGCGGCGTCGGGAATATTCGAGCGGACGTAACGCGGCGGCGCGGGCTTTTGACCTGGTCCGGGAGTGCTGGACGTCGCGTTCGACGCGGGACCAGGCGCGGGGCGACGACGCACCGGGCGGCCGAAACGATCGGTCAGGATCCTGCCATCCCGGTCGCGGGCGTATTCATCGCGTGAGTTCATGGGGACATCTTAGCGGGAGCGTTGCCATGTGGTCACGCGCACCGCCAGCAACACTGGTAACTACAGTCCCAGCCATTCCAAGTTGAGGTGACCGCGGGCGATGGCATTGCCCGCGAAAGCCATCGTGTCGAGGAGCCCGTGGGCGACAACCAGCGGCCAGATCCGGCCAGATCCGGGCAGTGCGGCGAGTTACGCCGCAGTCTCCGACACCAGCTGCGCGAAGCGCTGCACGTAGCCTGCCACGAAATCACGGGTGGCTTCGTTATTGAAGGTGCCGTCTTCGGTGAGCAGGGTGGGGGACTGGCCAAGGAAGACTTCCGGTTGCCCCGGGGTCGGCATGTCGAAATAGGAGAGCGCGAGGCGTAGGTTCTTCTGAGAGCTATAGCCACCCATGCGTCCCACGGAGTGGCTGATGATGCCGGCTGGCTTGTTTTTCCATGCGACGTCCTCGTTTGGCTTGGAGCCGATGTCTACCGCATTCTTCAGGCAGGCGGGGATGGTGCGGTTGTTTTCCGGGGTGACGAAGAGGATGCCGTCGGAGTTCTTGATGGTCTCGCGGAAGTCGCGGTATGTATCGGGGATGGGCAGGTCGGTGACGGCGGGGTCGTCGTAGTCGAAGTTATAGAGTGGCAGGTGGCCGATTTCTACGATCTTGACGTCCCAGCTTTTGGGGAAGAAGGTGATGGCTTGCTTCGCGATTTTTCGAGCGAAGGAGCCTGCGCGCAAGCTCCCGACCAGGACACTGACGGTGTGCTGAGAGGACATTTGTGTCTCCCTTTCTGTTCGTGGGGTGTTCTTCTTTTTCTTGGGGGGGGCGTCGGGGGCGGGGCGCGTTCTCCGCTTGGGTGGCGGATGCCGCGCCTAGAACTGCCAGTCGGCATCCTCGGTCTCCTCGGCGATACCGATGATGTAGGAGGATCCGGAACCGGAGAAGAAATCGTGATTCTCATCCGCGCCCGGGGTTAGCGCCGAGAGGATTTCAGGGCTGACGTTCGTTTCCGAGCCGGGATAGATTGGGGTGTAGCCCAGGTTCATCAGAGCTTTATTCGCGTTGTATTTCACGAAGCGTTCTACATCCGCCATGAGGCCGAAGGGTTCGTAGAGCTCCGTGGAGTACTCCAACTCCAGCTGGTAGAGCTCCTCAAGGAGCTCGTGCGTGAAATCGGAGAGTTCCGCCGCCCGCTCCGGGTGGCGTTCGATGCCGCGCTGGAATTTATAGCCGGAGTAGTAGCCGTGGACGGCCTTGTCTCGCAGGATGAGGCGGATCATATCCGCGGTATTGCTCAGCACCCCGCGGGTGGAGAAGTGCAGCGGCAGGTAAAAGCCGGCGTAGAGCAGCACGGAGGACAGCAGCGTGGCCGAGACTTTCCGCTTCAGCGGATCCTCGCCGAAGTAGTGCACCAGCACCTTGCGGCAGCGGGTCTGCAGAACCTCGTTCTTGACCGCCCAGTCGTAGGCGTCGTTAATTGCGGGCGTGCTGGACAGGGTGGAGAAAACGCTGGAGTAGGAGCGGGCGTGGACTGCCTGCATGAAGGCGATATTGGTGTAGACGGCCTCCTCGTGTTCGGTGAGGGCATCCTGAATCTGGCTGATTTCGCCGACCGTGGCCTGCATGGTGTCCAGTAGGGTCAATCCGGTGAAGACCCGCATAGTGAGGGTTCGTTCCAGGTCAGAGAGTCTGTTCCAATCCGGCAGATCATTGGAGAGGGGTACCTTTTCAGGCAGCCAAAAGTTCGCGGTGAGTCGGAGCCAGACTTCGAGGTCTTTTTCGTCCTGCACTCGGTTCCAGTTGATGGGGCGGATAGGGGTGTGCAGGTCGGTTTTACTCTTGGGCGGGGTGATTGAGCTTTCTAGGGTTTTCTTCATTGAATTCCTTGTAGCTGGTCGGGGTGGGTTTAATCGTTTCTGTCGTTTCTGGGGGGGGG